>JAMONB010000137.1 GCA_027066745.1 Flavobacteriaceae bacterium | reverse complement strand
GGGAAATTGATTTTTAGATAATGCCTAAAAATAAAAATTAATTCCTGCCTTAATTCCAAATTTAGTTGCATTTGGCAACTCTCTATAATTACCTCTATAGAGTAAATCTACTCGTAATATTTTAAATATATTACCCACACCAACATGGTATTCATAATATGGTTTTGTAGGTGCTTTACCATTCAAATCAAACACGTTCAAGTCTATATTCTTTTGTGATAAAGATCCAACAACAGTACGTACTCCAACCAATTCTCGCAAATTTAATTTTCTCAACAAAGGTATTCTTGAAAAAATTCTACCATTAAAATTATGTTCAAGATGAAGTGTAGCATATTGGTCTGTTACAAATTCATAATAGTCTAACAAATCAAATGTACGAGCAGACATAATCAACGTTTGATTTCCAGGTACCACATCTAATAAGGTAAGCGGAACAGCACCAAAGGTTTTACCTACTTCAATGACATACTTTAATTTACCCAAACCTCCCATTAAAATACGGTGACTATAAAATAATTGTAACTTATCAAAATCGAAATCGCTGTCAAATGTACCTTTCAATCCTTTTGTATAGCTCAAATAAACCACAGGAAATCGTTCAGAATTACTTACACTTCTCTCAACACCAAAACCAACACTTTTTCTTCCTGGTGTAAAGCGTAAAGAAACTTCGAGTTCAGCTTGATTTAAATTAGAATGAATAAATCCTTTTTCATCATAATAGCCAATATTAAACAAGTCTGGTGCAGCAGACTTCATCGTTTTATAAGTACCACTTAATTTAAAGTCTAAGTTTTTAACAGGTTCAAAACTTATCGCAGCATTACCGAATTTTAAATTAGTCAATCTGAAATTTTCTCCTCTAGTAAAAAAGGCAGTAGAATTAAAATTACTACTCAACACATCATTAGATGTTGTTAAACTTACCCCAACCTGCTCAACATCTTTTCGATAACCAGCAGAAAGAATTACTCTATTTCTTTTACCAACTAGCCATTTTCCAGAGAGCCCATATTTTATATTTTGATCTTTAAAACCATAGGCCATAAACCCTTGTAAACGCCAAGTATCATTTTGTGAAAAATAAGTTCTACCTCCAATTCTAATCCGTGTTCCTTCTACATCATTACTACCAAAAGTTGAAAAAATAGGACCAAAATCAAAGCCATTAAACATTTCCCAATAACCACTTGCTAAAGTTGCCGTTAAATTATACAATTGCTTGAATTTTCGATTTGTTTTAAGTGTATCTAGCATTTTATACACTCCTTCTTCATCATCATTTAAACGTTCTAAACGATTTTCTTTCCAATACTCATCAGGTTTATTAAACACCTCTTCTTTATAAGTATCAACCTGTATTTTATAAAACTTCTCATCATGAATTTTATCAAAATCATAATTATTAAAAAGTGTGGTTCTTCTACCATATACTCCTTTAGATTTATCTTTTTTATTTAAAGAAAAATCAGACATCATATGATCTCGTTTAAGTAAAAAGACAGAATCACTAAGTACATCAAACTCTTGCGAAACATAAATTTCTTTTACCCAGTTAATGTTTGCACTTCTAGTGGCATTCATTTCAATTTCTTTAACTGCAAACGTGGTATCGTTTACCCAAAAATCTCCTTTAAAAGTCAATTCGTTTTTTCGTCTCGGATAAAACACAATATTGTAACACCATTTATCTTCTATATAAGCACTATCTGTCAACACATAATTATACACTGAAGGTCCTGTTCTAGAGAGCGGACTCGTAAAGCTCTTGTCAAAAAATTTCAAGTAATTATCATATATATTATAATCAACATACAATTGTTTTACAAACTCAATTAATTGTTGATTACTCTCAAATCCTGAATTTTTATTCGCTACTAGCTCTTCTCTAAACTTTTTATTTGGTTTATTTTTACCATAAGTTTTATACATGGCTTCATTGATAAAAATAGGTAAATAAGGTTTACCTGTAACACTAGAAGTATCTACTTTATCAAAGATAAACTCCATTCCTTTAAAGAGTTTTTTCTTTTTAAACTTTTCATTAATATTATTTAAATCAAACTCTATTTTTTCGTATTTATCATATTCATATTGTGGATACATATGAACACCATTTCTGCGTTTTTTTGCCCAAATTTTTCTTAAAATTGCTATTGCAGGATTTCCTTTCTTTTTCACTTTGCCAGAATACACTACAACTTCATCTAAACCTGCACTATCTTCTATTAAAATTATTTTAAGGTTAAAATTTCTTGCCTTAAGCTGTATTATTTTTTTCTCATACCCTATAAAGGATATCATTAATTCTTTATAAGAATTTTCTGATTCAATATAAAATTTTCCATTTTCATCAGAAACTGTACCTATGGTAGTTCCTTTAAAAATTAAATTTGCAAACGGAACAGGTTCATTTTGTTCATCGACAATAACGCCGCTTACTTTAACTTGAGAAAAAGTAACTGAACTAATAAGTAAAAATAATAAGGTGATAAAGTGTTTCAATTTTTTAGAGTTTTATATGTTAAATAGAAAAACCTTTTACAAAAGCCTTGTAAAAGGTTTACTCATTACAATTTTAATGCCAAATTACTTAGCTCTTAATATACATTACAGATTTGACAGCTTTGACAACATCATTTACATTTGGCAACCATTCTTCTAGTAAAACAGGTGAATATGCTGCCGGTGTATCTGCAGTAGTGATACGTTGTATAGGTGCATCTAAATAATCGAAAGCTTGTTCTTGTACTTGATATGCAATTTCTGAAGCAACACTAGCAAAAGGCCAAGCTTCTTCTAAAACTACCAATCTATTTGTTTTTTTAACTGATTTAAATATAGCATCATAATCTAATGGTCTTACAGTACGTAAATCTATAATTTCAACTGAAACCCCTTCTTTATCTAAGATATCTGCAGCTTTATAAGCTTCTTTTATAATCTTTCCGAAAGAAACAATGGTAACGTCGGTTCCTTCTCTTTTAATGTCAGCAACACCAATTGGTAATACATATTCTCCATCAGGCACTTCTCCTTTATCTCCATACATTTGTTCAGATTCCATAAAAATTACAGGATCATTATCTCTAATTGCCGCTTTTAATAAGCCTTTTGCATCATACGGGTTTGAAGGTACAATTACTTTTAAACCTGGAGTATTGGCAAACCAATTTTCAAAGGCCTGAGAATGTGTAGCTCCTAATTGTCCTGCTGACCCTGTAGGTCCTCTAAAAACTATAGGACATGGAAACTGCCCACCTGACATTTGTCTAATTTTTGCTGCATTATTAATAATTTGATCTATCCCTACTAACGAGAAATTAAAAGTCATATACTCAACTATTGGTCTATTCCCTGTCATTGTTGATCCGATAGCAATACCTGCAAAACCTAATTCTGCAATTGGTGTATCTATCACACGTTTAGCTCCAAACTCGTCTAACATCCCTTTTGAAGCCTTATACGCACCATTATATTCGGCAACTTCTTCACCCATTAAGTATATTGATTCATCACGACGCATTTCCTCACTCATTGCTTCACAGATGGCTTCTCTAAATTGGATTGTTCTCATATTGTATTAGGTATCAATTATTGACTTGCAAAAATAGAAAATAAAGACCAATTAAATAGGTCTTGATTTAAATAATTTACTATGCGTGCATAGTAAATTGAAAAAAATGTTGTACCTTCGCTACGTGTATTAAAAACATATATTTAATAGTAAAAAACACATAAAGAATGAAAATATTAGTTTGTATAAGTCATGTTCCTGACACCACTTCTAAAATTAATTTTACAGAGGGCGATTCAAAATTCGACACCAATGGGGTGCAGTTTGTAATCAATCCTTATGATGAGTTTGTATTGACAAGAGCCATGTGGTTTAAAGAAAAACAAGGAGCAACTGTAACTGTAATTAATGTAGGTACTGCTGCTACAGAACCAACACTACGTAAAGCGTTAGCCATCGGTGCTGACGATGCAATTCGTATAAACACTGAAGCGATTGACGGCTATTTTGTAGCAAAACAACTAGCTGAAGTTGTAAAAAATGGAGCTTATGATTTAGTTCTTGCAGGTAGAGAATCAATAGATTATAATGGAGGAATGGTACCTGGAATGTTAGCTGCTATTTTAAATTTTAATTTCATCAATGCTTGCATTGGTTTAGATGTAGATGGTTCTAGTGTAACAGCTTCTAGAGAGATTGATGGAGGTAAAGAATCTTTAAGTACAAATTTACCTTTAGTTATTGGTGGTCAAAAAGGAATTGTAGAAGAAAAAGATTTACGCATCCCTAATATGAGAGGAATTATGATGGCTCGTAAAAAACCTTTAACAATAGTTGAACCAATAACTGTTGAAACTACAACAGCTTCAAAAAACTTTGAAAAACCCGCACCAAAAGGTGCTGTAAAATTAGTTGATGCTGATAATATTGGAGAACTAGTTGATTTATTACACAATGAAGCTAAAGTAATTTAGCTATTAAACTATAGTCCTTAGTCATTGGGCTTTCGACAAAACAAAAAATATTAATTGTCGTTTTTTGGCAAAAGACCAAAGACAAACGACCAAAGACCAAAATAAAATGTCAGTATTAGTATTCGCCGAATCATCGGAAGGAAAATTTAAAAAAAGTGCATTAGAAGTGGTTTCTTATGGAAAGGAATTAGCCTCACAAATGCAAACAAATCTAGTTGTTATAACAGCATTTACTGAAGACACTACTGAATTGTCTAAACATGGTGCAGAAAAAATATTAATAGGTAAAAGTGCCAATCTTAAAACTGCAGATGCCTCAATTTGGGCTGATTTTATAGTAGCTGCTTCAAATCAAGAAAATGCTAACATCATTGTATTTGACTCAAGTGCAAATGGTACTTATGTTGCACCAATGGTTGCTGCAAAACTTCAAGCAGGGTTTGCCTCTAATGTTGTAACCACCCCTAATTCTATAGCTCCATTTACAATAAAACGTAAAGCATTTTCTAATAAAGTATTTAATTTTACAGAGATAAAAACAGATAAAAAAGTTATTGGCTTGGCTAAAAACTCTTTCGGATTAAAAGAGAATCCTACAGAAAGTACAGTTGTTGAATTCACACCTGAATTAAATGAAGGTAAAATCAAACTTGATACTGTTGAAAAATCATCAGGAAAAGTAACCATTGCAGATGCTGATATTGTTGTTTCTGGTGGACGTGGATTAAAAGGTCCTGAAAATTGGGGAATGATTGAAGAATTAGCAGATGTTTTAGGAGCCGCAACAGCATGCTCTAAACCCGTATCTGATTTAGATTGGAGACCTCACAGCGAACATGTAGGACAAACAGGAAAGCCTGTAGCTGCTAATTTATATATCGCTATTGGAATTTCTGGTGCCATTCAACACCTAGCAGGAATCAACTCTTCAAAAGTAAAAGTTGTTATCAATACAGATCCTGAAGCTCCGTTTTTTAAAGCTGCAGATTATGGTATTGTTGGTGATGCTTTTGAGGTTGTACCAAAATTAATAGAAAAGTTAAAAGAATTTAAGGCTCAAAACGCATAATTTTATTAAATTGTGCCCTTAAAGGCTGTCTAATTTTTTGGATGCATAAATCCTTTAAGTTAGACAGTTTTTTTATACAATTAACTATGAGCTTAGTCCGCCTTAATATAAAAGGAATATCATACAGTCAAACACAAAGTGGTGCATATGCTTTGGTTTTAAAAGAAGTTGAAGGTGAAAGAACTTTACCTATTATCATTGGTGCTTTTGAAGCTCAATCTATTGCCATTGCATTAGAAAAAGAGATAAAACCTCCTAGACCTCTGACACATGATTTGTTTAAAAGTTTTTCTGATCGATTTAACATCAAAGTAAAACAAGTAATCATTCACAAACTGGTTGACGGTGTGTTTTACTCAAGTTTAATTTGCGAACGAGATAAAATTGAAGAAATTATTGATGCTAGAACATCTGATGCCATAGCCTTAGCTACTCGTTTTAATGCTCCAATATTTACTTATGAAAACATATTGGATAAAGCTGGTGTTTTCTTACAAATTAAAGAAGAATCAGAATTTACACAAGCAAAAATTGAAATTGAAGAACTCGCTTTAGATATTGCTGAAGATGCTACATTTGAACAAATTTCTTTAGAAGAATTACACTCTCAACTAAATGAAGCTGTTGCAAATGAAGATTATGAATTGGCAGCAAAACTGAGAGATGAAATCTCTAAAAGATAAAATCAACATTTCCTCCTATGAAAAATCTAATTTTTTTTTTTATTACTTTATTCTATTTTCAATTTATAAATGCTCAAGAGATTGAAAAAAAATGGCAACTAAAATCTATTGAAAATAAACAAGAACAATCGCTTTCTAAAATTAATGACACTGATTTTTTAATATTAACAAAAGGTGAATTTAATTTCAAAACACCATCAAATACTTTTACTGGAGATTATATTCACCAAAACAACCTATTAATTTTTTATTACAATACCCCTAAAGATACTATTCGAAAATATAAGATTACTGAATTGACCGATTCAACATTTGTATTTAACGAAAAAGAAATTGTCTATAATTTTACTGCATTTAAAAATAGCAAAACTGTAATTTCTAAAACAGAGAACAATACCATTACACCTAGTAAAGGATTTTCCATCAACTCATTATGGCGTGGTGTATTGGGCATGATTTCTTTAATTTTAATTGCCTTTGCATTTAGCAACAATAGAAAAGCCATCAATTGGAAAACTGTAGGTATTGGCTTAGCCTTTCAATTAATTATTGCTGTAGGAGTTTTAAAAATTCCACTTGTTCAAAAGGGATTTAATTTTGTAGGTAAAATTTTTGTTAGTATTTTAGATTTTACACGTGCAGGAAGTCAATTTTTGTTTGAAGGATTAGTTGCAGACATGGATACTTTTGGATTTATTTTTGCATTTCAAGTGTTACCAACCATAATATTCTTTTCTGCATTAACTTCCGTATTATTCTATCTAGGTGTTATACAAAAAGTAGTTAAAGTAATGGCAATGCTATTGACCAAGGTTTTAGGTATTTCAGGAGCAGAAAGTCTATCCGTAGCAGGGAATATTTTTTTAGGACAGACAGAAGCACCATTACTAATTAAAGCTTATTTAGAAAAAATGAATAAGTCTGAAATGCTATTGGTAATGATTGGCGGCATGGCAACCGTTGCTGGTGCTGTACTCGCAGCATATATAGGCTTTTTAGGTGGTGACGACCCTGTTTTACGATTGATGTATGCAAAACACTTACTAGCGGCATCCGTTATGGCTGCTCCTGGAGCAATTGTAATCTCAAAAATATTATATCCTCAAACTGAAAAAGTAAATACTGACGTACAAGTTTCATCAGAAAAAATAGGTGCAAATATATTAGACGCAATTGCTAATGGCACTACTGAAGGTTTACGTTTAGCAGTAAATGTTGGTGCAATGCTATTGGTCTTTGTAGCATTTATCGCTATGATAAATGGAATTTTTGAATGGGTTGGAGATATCACCTCTCTTAATGATTGGATGGCAAAAAACACACCTTATTCACAATTCTCTCTAGAAGCCATCTTAGGAACTGTCTTTGCTCCTTTAATGTGGTTAATTGGAGTTGCCAAAGATGATATGATGCTAATGGGACAGCTATTAGGTATAAAATTGGCCGCTAGTGAGTTTGTAGGGTATATTCAATTAGCCGATTTAAAAAATGTGGCAAATGCTACACATTTAAGCTATCAAAAATCTATTATCATGGCAACCTATATGCTATGTGGTTTTGCCAACTTTGCCTCAATAGGCATTCAAATTGGCGGTATCGGTTCTTTAGCACCTGGGCAACGAAAAATTTTATCAGAATTTGGCATAAAAGCTCTAATTGGCGGCTCTATAGCATCACTAATGTCAGCTACCATAGCTGGAATGATTATTGGATAAATTCAATGTGAAAAAAAATTGTTATTTTTGTTGATAGATTTAAAAAAGTGTACTTCCCAATTGCTATAATATTTAAATCAAAAAAATATGAGAAAAGTGCGTTTTGTTTCTACAATTTTAATTTTTATTCTCTCTTTTGGACTTCAAGCAACCACCTATTATGTTTCAAAAAACGGTAATGACAGCAATTCTGGCACATCTGAAAGCATGGCTTGGAGAACTATTAGTAAAGCAGCAAAAACACTTAAAGCTGGTGATGAAGTTATTATTTTAAAAGGTACTTATAAAGAACAAGTCATTCCTGAAAATTCTGGAGTAGCAGGAAAATATATTACCTACAAAGCTAAATCTGGAGCAAAAGTAATTATTGACGGAACAAACTTAACTATTAATGATGGTCACTCTGCTCTTTTCCTTATAGATGGCAAAAACTATATTAAAGTTATTGGTCTCGCAGTAGAAAATATTGGAACAACCTATAATCTGTCTTATGACCAAGCAGGTTTTATGATAGAAAATTCTAATAATATTCAAATAAAGGATTGTTCAACCTACAATACATTTTCTTCAGGAATTATTGCTTTAAATAGTAATCAGCTTGTTATAGACAATAATAAAATTAGAAAAGCCTGTAATGGAGGTGAACAAGAATGTATTAGCATTACAGATGGATCCTATGATTTTGAAGTAATGAATAATGAGGTTTTTGATGGTGGTTCTGGAATAAAAGGAGGAGAAGGTATAGACATAAAACAAGGAGCTCATGATGGAAAAGTGCACCATAATTATGTACACGGTTTACCTAAACGTTTAGGTATTTATGTTGATTCATACGAAAAACACACCTACAACATCGACATTTATCAAAATACCGTTCGTGATTGTTATGATGGTGGATTTGCATTATCTGCTGAAGCAGGTGGCCTACTAGAAAACATTAATATTTACAACAATATAGCGTACCATAATATGACCTTCGGAATTATGATTTCAAATTGGGATATGGCAATTACTAGCTCTCATCCTATGAAAAACATAAAAATTATAAATAATACTTTTTATAACAATAAATGGTCTGGAGAAGAATGGGGAGGAGGAATTATTATAGAGAATAAAAAACCTGATGGATTAATTATAAGAAATAATATCTGTAGTGAAAATTTAGAACAAATACTGGTTGAAGGCCCTGTAGATTTAACGAAAGTAAAAATAGACTACAACCTTGTTTTCGGAGCTCAAACGGATGTTTTATCAAATTCAAATATTAATGGAGACCCAATGTTTGTCAATGTTAGCATAGCCGATTTTAGTTTGCAAAAATCATCTACTGCTATTAACAAAGGTACAGACACTAATGCTCCAAAAACTGATTTTAATGGTAATAAAAGACCTGTAAATAATAAGTGGGACATTGGAGCTTTCGAATATGGTAGTACTTTGGCAACTGATGACTTTAGAACTTCTCAAAAAAAGGCTATAGTTTATCCAAACCCATTTAAAAATGAAGCTATAATTAAAATTTCAAATAATGAGGCGGGTAATTACACACTAAAACTTTACAATAGCTATGGTCAAATAATTAAAATTGTCTCTGACATTTCTAAAACCACTTACAAACTACAACGTGGCAATTTAGAGAATGGCATTTATTTCTTTCAAATTTTACAGCATGGCAAAACCTTTACAGAAGGTAGATTTATTATTAACTAAATAAATAGTTTCGTTAATAACCTATTGATAAATTAAAAGCTTCTTTACACTTTGAGTAAGAAGCTTTTTTTATTTTTGACCGATGTCATGCTGAACAAATTTTCAGCATCTCATTTTTTGACAACAAAACATAATTAAATTATAAATCCCTTCCTCCCAACACTTCGGGATGGGAAGGTTAAGATGAGATGAAACAATATTTAGATTTAGTAAAACACGTTTTAACAAACGGAAACGAAAAAGGAGATAGAACAGGTACAGGTACAAAAAGTGTCTTTGGCTATCAAATGCGATTCGATTTGAGTAAGGGCTTCCCTATGGTAACTACCAAAAAATTACATTTAAAATCTATTATTTATGAACTGCTTTGGTTTATTAATGGTGACACCAATATCAAATATTTACAAGACAATGGTGTTAGAATCTGGAATGACTGGGCTGACGAAAATGGAGATTTAGGTCCTGTCTACGGACATCAATGGCGTAATTGGAATAGTGATGAAATAGACCAGCTTACTGATGTTATTGAAACGCTAAAAAACAATCCTAACAGCAGAAGAATGTTAGTGTCAGCGTGGAACCCTTCTGTGATGCCTGATACTTCAATTTCATTCAGTGAAAATGTAGCCAACGGCAAAGCCGCTCTACCACCTTGTCATGCATTTTTTCAATTTTACGTTTCCGATGGTAAATTATCATGCCAATTGTATCAAAGAAGTGCTGATATCTTTTTAGGCGTTCCGTTTAATATTGCTTCGTATGCATTATTTACCATGATGGTTGCTCAAGTTTGTGGTTATGAAGCAGGAGATTTTATCCACACTTTTGGCGATGCACATATTTATAACAATCATAAAGAACAATTTGAATTGCAATTATCAAGAAAGCTTAGACCTTTACCAAGAATGATTTTAAACCCAAATATTAAAGATATAACAGCCTTTAAATTTGAAGATTTTACTTTAGAAAATTATAATCCACATCCTCATATTAGAGGTATCGTGGCTGTATAATTATAGGTTTAACGCAATTTTACATTAAATAACTTTGATATTTCTTAGTAAGAGTTTAATTTAGTAGACTTAAACATCAAAAAAATGCAAAAAGAAGAATTAAAAAGAGCCATTCTAGACAAAATTTATCAAATTGATGACCTCAATAAGTTAAATACTATTCAAACCATATTAAACACCCTTGAAAACGACCAGTTAAGCTTAGACAAGATAGAAGATGCTTTAGAAACTGAAGATTACACAGGTTATATTAAGGAATGGCTTAAGGATATGTAAACAAAGGTTCTTATATGAAAAAGAATATTTTTTTATTGCTTCTATCATTGAGTTCGTTTTGCTTCTATGCTCAAAAAAAAGAATTAACCCCTGAGGATAAAGTTATAGACTTCTTAAAAGTTGATAAAGCACCTATTTATTCAGGTTGTGAAAAAAAAGATATTACCTTACAAAAGAAATGTTTTCAAAATAAAATTAAAAATCATTTTACTAGAAATTTTAATACTAAAATTGCTAAGAATTTAAAATTAGAATCTGGAAGTTATGCCACCTATGTCATTTTTACTATCAATAAAAAAGGCGTAATTTCAAATATTGGGGCTATCGGTTTCCACTATAAACTAGAAAAAGAAGGCATTAGAGTTGCCAAATTACTACCTAAAATAAAACCTGGTAAAAAAAATGGCAAAGTTGTTGCTGTAAAATACACCTACCCTGTAATAATTACGATAGAATAAAAACTATCTTTGTAAAAAATTATACCTATGAAAAAAATTACCCTATTCATTTTATTTACATTGAGTTCATTAGTCTTTTTTGCTCAAATAAAAGAAACTGCTAAAGAAGACGTTATTGAAATTATGGAGGTTGAAGAAGAAGAGTATGTTGAAGATTCTGACGTTCCTTTTTCAATTATTGAAAATGTCCCAATTTACCCTGGCTGCAAAGGAAGTAAAGTTGAAAAGAGGAAATGCTTTCAGAAATCTATTCAACTTCATATTATGAGAAAATTCAATACTGAATTAGCGAATACATTAGGTTTAGATTCTGGTAAAAAAAGAGTCATCGTTATGTTTAAAATAGATAAAAATGGAAATATTGTTGACTTAAGAGCAAGAGGCCCACATGAAAGATTAGAAAAAGAAGCAATAAGAGTTGTGAAGTTATTACCAAAAATGATTCCTGGAAAACAACGAGGCAGACCTATTGGTGTTAAATACACACTACCAATAACACTTATTGTTGAAGAAACTAAAAAAGAAGAAATAGAGGAAGTGGTAGAAGTGGAAGAGGAAGATTACCAACCTGAAGATGTACCATTTGCAATAATAGAAGATGCACCCATTTTTCCTGGCTGTGAAAAATTAGATAAAAATCTTCGAAAAATGTGTCTACAAAATCAAATTAAAAAACATGTTGCTGCTAATTTCAATACTTCATTAGCAAATAAACTAGATTTAGCCTCTGGTAAAAAAAGAGTGTACGTCGTTTTTAAAATAAACAAAAATGGAGATGTTGTTGATTTAAGAGCAAGAGGCCCACATAAAAGGCTAGAAATGGAAGCCATGAGAGTTGTTAAACTATTACCAAAAATGATTCCTGGAAAATTACGAGGTAAACCAGTAGGCGTAAAATACACATTACCTATAACATTTATTGTAGAAGATTCAAAAGTAAAAGAGAAGAATACAAATGGAAACTAACGAGCAGTATAAACTATACGAAAAGGCTCAAAAAAGAGTCAAACAGAAAAAAAGATTGTATTTTCATTTTATTCTACTTTTAATTGGTTCTGTTTTTTTTATTGTACTGAACTTATTTTTTAACGTTGGAGAACAATATGGAGAGTGGTTTAAATACGCTATTGCTCTTTGGTTCTTTATATGGATACTTCATTTTGTAAATGTTTTTATCACCAATAAATTTTTTAGCAAAGACTGGGAACGAATTGAAACTGAAAAATTGATGGATAAATACGAGATGAGAGTAGAAAAACTAGAAAACGATTTGATAAAAAAAGGAGTTATCACTCCAAATGACAAACTTAGCAACTCAGAAAAAAAAACTTAAAACCATTGATAACACTAATTGCAGCCATTGGCAAAAACAGAGAATTAGGTAAAGACAACGACCTAATTTGGCATTTACCTAACGATTTAAAACGTTTCAAAAAGGTAACTTCTGGCCACGATGTAATTATGGGTAGAAAAACCTTTGAATCACTAGGAAAGCCTCTACCCAACCGTACCAATATCATCATTACTAGAAATACTGAGTATAAAGTTAAAGACTGTATAGTTGCCAACTCTTTAGAAGCCGCTTTAAATGCAACTACCGACTCAAACCCATACATTTTAGGTGGAGCAGAAATCTATTCGCAAGCTATTAATATTGCTAATATATTAGACTTAACTTTTGTAGATGCAACACTAGAAGCAGACGTGTTTTTTCCTGAAATTGATTTAAACATTTGGAAAGAAACAAGTCGTGAAAATTTTAAAGCAGATGATAAACACAAATACGATTACAGTTTTGTTACTTTTAAAAGAACTTAAAAATTTCTAGCTTAAATCTTTTGACCTCTATCTATTTTATCTTAATAACAAAAGGCATCCTTGCTTGCACACCTTTTAAATTAGAAAATTCTCTTATGTTTTTATAAATTTCGTAATTTTCTATACCTAATTCTTCTTTT
>JAMONB010000136.1 GCA_027066745.1 Flavobacteriaceae bacterium | reverse complement strand
ACAAAAATTCACAATTTTCAGCAAGTATTTCCTGAAGGCACACTAGAAATAGGCTTTTTAATTGCCTTTTTAGGATGGATGCCTGCTCCACTAGACATTTCTGCTTGGCATTCATTATGGGCGATTGAAAAAAGAAAAAATAGCAATGAAAAATTTGACACCAAACAAGCTATTTTTGATTTTAATATTGGTTATGTCAGCACCATCTTTTTAGCCATTTGTTTTCTAGCCTTAGGAGCTTTGGTTATGTTTCAATCAGGAAGTGAATTCAGCAATAAACCAGGTGTTTTTGCTCAACAAATCATCAGTCTATACACAAAAAATCTAGGTAGTCAATTTTCAATATTTGTTGCCATTGCAGCTTTCACAACTATGTTCAGCACTACTCTAACCACTTTAGATGCTTCACCAAGGGCTATGGCAAAAACAACCGAATTATTATTCGGGAAGGTTTCTAATAATTATTATATGATTTGGATTGCATTATTGGCTATCGGCACAGTTGTAATTCTTTCTTATTTCACATCTAATATGATACAAATGGTGAAAATAGCAACCATATTATCCTTTTTAACAGCACCTTTTTATGCTATTGCTAACTTCATATTGATTTCTAGCAAGCATACACCTGCCGCATGGCGTCCATCCATGGCAATGAAAATATTAAGTTATTCAGGAATTATTTTTTTGATAGGTTTTAGTATTTGGTATTTGATGAATTTGTAAAGTGACTGGTGGCTAAAAAATACTTTTTTCCATTTAAGATTGTTATACAATCTAACTTTGTAACTTTGCTTTTCAATTTATCTATAGAATATGTCAGAAGAGTCTGTTATTTTACCACTTAAAAAACCAAAATGGATACGTGTTAAACTTCCTGTAGGTAAGAAATACACTGAATTAAGAGGTGTCGTTGACAAATACAATTTAAAT
This sequence comes from Flavobacteriaceae bacterium, assembly GCA_027066745.1. GTDB lineage: Bacteria > Bacteroidota > Bacteroidia > Flavobacteriales > Flavobacteriaceae > Aureibaculum. The sequence continues at coordinate 1,953 of JAMONB010000136.1, read as the reverse complement.
ACTATTTGTACCAGTGGTAGCTGCCCGAATATGGGTGAATGTTGGGGTGAAGGCACGGCTACTTTTATGATTTTAGGAAATGTTTGTACTCGCTCTTGCGGATTTTGTGGCGTGAAAACTGGTAGACCTGAAACCGTAGATTGGGAAGAACCTGAAAAAGTGGCTCGCTCTATTAAATTAATGCAGATTAAACATGCGGTAATTACTTCTGTTGACAGAGATGATCTAAAAGATGGTGGCTCTATCATTTGGGCAGAAACTATAAATGCCATTCGAAGAGCTAATCCGAAAACGACATTAGAAACTCTAATTCCTGATTTTCAACTAATTCATAAAAATTTGGACAGGATTATAAATGTAGCTCCAGAAGTGGTGTCACATAACTTAGAAACTGTTAGACGACTAACAAGAGAAGTTCGAATTCAAGCCAAATATGACAGAAGTTTAGCTGTATTGAAATATTTAAAAGACAGTGGTGTTAATCGTACAAAATCTGGTATTATGCTAGGTTTAGGAGAAATGGAAGAAGAAGTTGTCCAATCAATGACAGATTTAAGAAATGTAAATGTTGATGTAATTACTATTGGTCAATATTTACAACCAAGTAAAAAACATTTACCTGTTAAAGAATTTATCACTCCTGAACAATTTAAAAAATACGAAAAAATAGGTCTAGAAATGGGCTTTAGACATGTAGAAAGTGGTGCATTGGTAAGGTCTTCTTATAAAGCCCAAAAGCATATTTTATAATCCTATTTCCTTTAATTAACTATTTCTTAATAGTAGTTATACAATTTTGGCATAACTATTGCCGTTATAATTATGAAAACAAGGTAGTTTTTGTTTTCATTGTATAAATTATTTGAATTAGTTTATAAAAAGCATTCTATTTTTAGAATGCTTTTTTTATTGAGTTAATAGTAAGTATATCGTCTTACTTTTGAAATATATTTTGCCAACCTTATTACTTGATGACTATAACCATATTCATTATCGTACCAAACATAAATAATTGCATTTTTACCATCAGTTGTTACAATTGTAGAATTGCTATCAAAAATAGCAGGGGCAGAAGCACCAACTATATCAGAAGAAACCAATTCATTACTTAAAGAATATTGAATTTGTTCAACCAAATCTCCTTCTAATGCATATTTTTTCATTGCAGAATTTACAGCCAATACACTTGTAGAATTTTCTAATTGTAAGTTTAAAATTGCCAAAGAACCATTAGGCACTGGCACTCTAATTGCATTTGAAGTCAATTTACCCTCTAAAGAAGGTAATGCTTTTGAAACCGCCTTACCTGCACCAGTTTCTGTAATCACCATATTTAAAGCTGCAGCCCTTCCTCTACGGTATTTTTTATGCATATTATCTACCAAATTCTGATCATTAGTATATGCATGGATTGTTTCTAAATGCCCACTAACAATCCCAAAACTATCTTCCATAACTTTTAAAATAGGAGTTATGGCATTTGTTGTACAAGATGCCGCTGAAAAAATATCAATTTCATCAGGACTGTATTCTTTTTGATTTACACCATGAACAATATTAGGAATACCTTTTCCTGGAGCTGTTAATAACACTTTATCAACACCCTTACTCAGTAAGTGTCTACTTAAAGCCTCTTTATCTCTAAAAGCACCTGTATTATCAATAACCAAGGCATTATCAATACCAAAATCTATATAGTTAATCTCTTCTGGTGCATTTGCAGTAATCATATATACTGTTGTACCGTTTATCAACAAAGCATTATTGTCAATATCAACTTTTACAGTACCGCTAAAATTTCCATGAACAGAATCATTTCTTAATAAGGATGCTCTTTTTTCAAGCACATCTTTGGTAATTTCACCACGTGTTACAATAGCACGTAAACGCATCTGTTTTCCTTTGCCTGTCCGCTCCATCAATTCTCTCGCTACTAATCTACCAATTCTACCA
>JAMONB010000135.1 GCA_027066745.1 Flavobacteriaceae bacterium | reverse complement strand
GGGCTATTATACAGAAGAAGCCAATATTGTAGGTGTAGAATCTAGAACATCGTCACCTGTAAAAATTCCAAGAAAAGAAAATTTAGAGCATCCAGAAATCAAAGGATTAATACCCTGTGGTGAAGGTGGAGGTTATGCAGGAGGTATTGTGTCTGCTGCCATGGATGGTGAGCGTTGTGCTGAAGCAGCAATAGCAATATTGACCAATGCTAAATTTTAAATATTTCATTTATATGATAAATGTCATTTTTTTAAATTTTAAATTTGCAGTATATTTGTTGTTAATTTTAAACTAAAATATTATGATATTACCATTAATTGATTGGGTGATGGGTGTAGTTGGAGCTTTTGTTCTTTTTGCTGTTTTTGGAGGGTTGTCTGTAATGCTAATTTTATTTATGAAAAGTGGTAAGAAAAAATAATTAACTATTCTTCTTCTTCATTTCTAAAAGAACTTGGCATAATTCCAGGTATTAATTTAATTAATAAAGGCAAAAGTAATACTCCACCTGGCAGCATAAATATTGCAAAAGCTGGTATCCCTTTTAGAATGTCTAATAATTGTTCTTTAATCTTTTCTTTTTCTTCTTCTGTTAGTTTTGTATGTGTAGATTTTGTTAAGAGTAGCATCAATTCTTTACTTTCTCTAAGTTCTTGATACAGCCTTTTTCTGTTTTTTCGAACAAGTTCTCTTATTTCATCTACAGCTGACATCTTTATAATTTTTTACGCCTATTTCTTTCAGATTTCAACAAACTCAACTCTCTATTGGTTTGACCCGCAACAGATGTGTTTTCTTCTGCCCTACGTATTAAGTAAGGCATCACATCTCTAACTGCACCATAAGGCATGTATTTAGACACATTATATCCTGCTGCTGCTAAATTAAAACTAATATGTGCACTCATGCCATATAATTGTCCGAACCAAACATGCTGATCGTTTTTAGAAATTCCTTTTTCTTCAATAAGTTGTAAAGCCTTATAATTACTTAATTCATTATGTGAACCGATAAATAACGTCATTTTTTTATAGTTCATCATATACACTACAGCGGCATCAAAATTAGTATCAGTAGCTTGTTTATCTTTACATATTGGTGAAGGATACCCTTTTCTTTCTGCTCGTTCACGCTCTTTTTCCATGTAAGCTCCTCTAACCAATTTCAAGCCCACAACAAAACCATTTTTAATTGCTCTTTGATGTAATGCTTTTAGATAATCCAATCTATCCCATCGATACATCTGCAACGTACTTAAAACAATAGCTTTTTCTGTATTGTATTTCTCCATCATGGTTTCTATAAGCTCATCAACCGCATCTTGCATCCAACTTTCTTCTGCATCAATCAATAAAGGCACATCGTTGTCATAAGCAGCTTTGCATACAACATCATATCTTTCTTTAACTTTTCCCCATTCATTACGCTCTTCATTATTCAGCACTTTACCTTCTGTAACTTTCTGATACAAACTAAATTTACCAAAACCTGTAGGTTTAAAAACTGCAAAAGGAATACTCTTTTTTTCTTTCGCAAAATTAATGTTTTGCAAGGTCTTTTTTAAAGCCAAATTAAATTGCTCTTCCTCTTCTTTTCCTTCAACAGAATAATCTAAAATTGAATGTACATTTTTTGTATACATTTTTTCAATTGCCGGTAAGCAATCTTCTTCAGTTACTCCACCACAAAAATGGTCAAAAACTGAAGCTCTAATCAATTGTTCAACTGGCAAATGTGCTTTTAAAGCAAAGTTTGTAATGGCAGTACCTATCCTAACCAAAGGTTCACTTTTTATCATCTTAAATAAAAAATATGCCCTATCTAATTCGGCATCAGACATTAGAGCAAAGGCTGTTTCAGTATCTTCAAATATTTTTTGCATATAAAAATATATCTTTCAACAAATATACTCATGCAAACATAATTTTCAATAAATTCGCCAATAATAATTTATTAATTGTTTTATTATGAATGCTATTAAGTCGACGGAATATTCAATTTACTTCAAGGATGAAGCCTACAATCAATTAAACAACTATTTAATTGACAATCAAATAAATAAAATATTTGTTTTGGTGGATGAAAATACGAACATTCATTGTTTGCCAAAATTTACGGCCAAGATTTCTAACACTATAGAGATAGTTACTATTATCATAAAAGCAGGTGAAATAAATAAAAATATTACAACTTGTATTCAAGTTTGGAAAAAATTAACTGAACTTCAAGCGGATAGAAAAAGTTTAATGATTAATTTAGGAGGTGGAATGGTAACCGATTTAGGTGGTTTTGTAGCTTCTACTTTTAAAAGAGGTGTGAATTTCATCAATATACCTACCACTCTATTAAGTATGGTAGATGCATCTGTAGGTAGTAAAACTGGGGTAGATTTAGATAATTTAAAAAATTTAATTGGGTTGTTTTCTAATCCTGAAATGGTAGTGATAGACCCAACGTTTTTAGAAACTATTTCTGAACGTGAAATAAAATCTGGCGTAGCAGAAATCATTAAATATGGCTTAACTTTTAATCCGAAGTTATTAGATGACATAAAACACGATAAATGGAAAAGCATCAATAATTTAAATGATATTATACACCAATCAATTGGTATAAAGAACAAAGTGGTATTAGAAGATTTTAAAGAAACCAATTTACGCAAGGCATTAAATTATGGACATACAGTTGGACATGCTATTGAGTCGTATTTTTTAGAACATCAAGTCTTAGAAAATTTACTTCATGGTGAAGCTGTGGCTATAGGTATGGTTGTTGAAGCCTATGTATCAAAAAAATTATATGGTTTTCCTATCAATGAATTAGAGTCTTTAAAAAATTATATTTTAAAGACCTATGGTAAAATTACTATTGAAAAAGAGCATTATACCGCTATCTTAGATTTAATGAAACATGATAAGAAAAACATCAATGGTGTAGTAAAATACATTCTTTTAAAAAATGTTGGAGAATTTGTTCTTGATACAACGGCTCCAATTGATTTAATTATTGAGGGGTTAGATTATTATCAAGCTTAACAACAACCAGCTTTAACAGTTCTATAGACTTCTTCATACAACGGAAGTATTTTCTCTATTGAAAAGCTCTTTGCAAAATTTTGAGCATTTACTTTAAATTCTTTCAAACGCTTATCATCTTCAAGTATCGATATTGCATTTTTAGCCATGTCATCAATATCACCAACGTCACTTAAAAATCCAGTAACTGAATGTACATTCACTTCAGGCAAACCACCCGAGTTTGATGAAACGACAGGTGTTTTAGCTGCCATAGCTTCCAAAGCTGCTAATCCGAAACTCTCAGTCTCTGAAGGTAATAAAAACAAATCAGCATAACATAAAATTTTATTCACTTCATTGCTATTCCCTAAGAAAAGGATTTGATCTCTTACACCTAACTTTTTAGCTAAAACATCAGCTTGTTCTCGCTCAGGACCATCACCAACCATTAATAACTTAGCTGGTAGCTCTTTTTGAATTTTGGCAAAAATTAAAATAACATCTTTAATTCTTTTTACAGGCCTAAAATTACTTACATGTACAATGATTTTTTCATTCTCTTTTGCTAAGGTATTTCGTTCACAATCAACATCATTAGGGCTTGGATATTTCTCAAAATCAATAAAATTATAGATAACTTCAATCTCTTTTTTAATGTCGAATAAACGCAAGGTATCTAAACGTAAACTCTCAGACACTGTAGTAACCACATCTGAATTGTTAATACTAAACTCCACAGCAGGCTTATAAAAAGGATGACTACCAACCAATGTAATATCTGTACCATGTAATGTCGTGACTATTGGTATCCCTATTCCTTTTTCTTTAAGCATTTGCTTAGCCATGTATGCTGCATAGGCATGTGGTATTGCATAATGCACATGTAAAATATCCAATCCATAACGTTCTACTATAGCTACTAATTTACTAGACAAGGCCAACTCATATGGCTGAAAATGAAATAGAGGATATTCTTCTACAAACACTTCATGAAAATGAATATTATCTGTTAAAAAATTTAATCTAACGGGTTGTTTAGAGGTTATAAAGTGGACTTCATGCCCTTTTTTACCTAATGCAATTCCTAATTCAGTAGCTACTACTCCACTTCCTCCAAAAGTTGGATAACAAACTATTCCTATTTTCATTTAATATTTTTTATAAATTAAATTTAAATTCTGCTCAATCTAAGCAATTAAAGACATTACAAGTAGACGCTGAACAATCTTAAACCTTTCTTATTATTTTGGCAAATTTTTTAACATAAATCGCTTTACATTTTCGCCCATTACTTTTTTAATATCCTCTACTGAAATTCCTATTTTTAACATTTCTTCAACATACAATGGCAAACCTGTAACATCAGTATGTATCTCAATTGCTCCATCAAAATCTGAGCCTAAGGCTACATAATCAGCTCCTACCAAATCGATACAATATTTAATTGCTTTGACTGATGATGCAACTGTACTATCACAAGTTGCTGGTTTAAACATCGCAATACTAATTAAACCTCCTGATGCAGCTATTTTTTTAAGGTGTTTATCAGATAAATTCCGAACTGTTTCACAAGTCCCTTGAACACCAGTATGCGAACTCACAATTGGTTTTGTTGAGATTTCAAAAATATCATCTAATAGTTTTGGAGAGCTATGAGCCACATCAACTATCATATTTTTTTCTTGCATTTTTTTGATGACTTGTCTACCAAAATCTGTTAGACCTTCTTTAGAAACTCCGTGTGCAGAACCTCCAAGTTTATTGTCAAAAAAATGTACTGGAGCCATCATTCTTACTCCCGCATCATATAATTTATCTACATTTTCTAATTTTCCACTCAAAGCGTGCATTCCTTCAATTCCTAAAAAACCTGAAGTAATTTTTTTGTTTTTTTGCTTATCGGATAAAAATTGCTGTAAATCTGAAGATGTTTCAATCACTCTAAATTTACCCTTAGATTCTTCTTCAAATTGATGTAATGCTTTGCACTGCGATAAAGCTCTCTCCGTAAGGTTAAACCAAGAACTTATAGGTCTAAGTTGTAAAATATATGGAATAGTAATCTGATCTGTATCACCAGTATTATTATCGAAATTCATATTTTTTGGAGCCTTTGTTACAATAGTAAAAACTTGTAGCCCCATGTTTATTTCTAACATTCTCGGTATATCTACTGAACCAAAATCATTCCTTTTTAACAAATCTCTTTTCCACAATAAGGCATCACAATGCATATCAGCAACAAAATCTAATGAATTATACAGTTGTTGAGCTTCTGTTGAAACAGTATAAGGAGCTTGCAATGTTACTGTATTAAATTTTTTATCTAACTTTTCTGGAAGTATAATTATTGCAGCAAGAACTATAAGTGTAATAATCACCAAAATACTAAAGCTAATTTTTTTTAACCTTTTCATAAATATTAGAAATGAAATATTGGGCTAAAATTACAAGTTTTTTTTGGGAAAGAGTTCTTTCTTTAAACTATTTTAGAATTAGAGTTAAAGCTATTTCATTCAAGTTGTTTCGATTAAAGAAAAAGCTGTTTTGATTATTTTTTAGGCAATTCTACCTCATCAGTTTTAATGATTAGAGTTCAGGCTCGTCTTCTTCAATTTCAATGTTTTCGTCTACATCAGTAGCCTCAGTAGATTCTATAACTTCAATGATTTCTATTTCAGGTTCATTTTTTTTGGTTTTATCTTCTTCCTTAACAGACCTTTCAACTTTTTTATCTTCTTTAAAATTTGGATCAAGTAATGCATCTCCATAAACTTGGTATCTTTTCACCCAATACTCAAACCCTATATCTCCATCTTCATAATCTTTAAACATTAAATATAATGATACATAACTAAAAAATTTTGATTCATCATTTTCAAAAAAAGCAGCTTTTAGTCTTTTCCTTAAAAAATTATCGGGCTGTTTAATATATTCATTTATATAGGCTTCTGCTTTTTTATCATTCGCTCCTAAAGAAACCAGTTCATCAATCTTTCGCATATGTTTATTAATTGAATCCCAATTACTATTATAACGATACATTGCAATAGTGTCGTTATTATTATTGGTGATTTTTATTTCATTTTCGAAATGAGATTTTAATAGATCTCTAATAGCTAATCTCTGTTCAATAGAATAGTTATAACTATAAGAATTGATATACATATTCATATAGGAAGTTGCTGAATTATCTTTTAAAATCTCTTTCTTGATAAAGTCTTTTTCAATAGACAATACTTTCTCTTTTAAGATTTTCTTTTCTTTTGTTTCTTGAGAATTACATGATGCTTGTATAACTACTAGTACTAAAATTTGAATAAAAATTCTTAATCTAAACATATCTACTTGTTTTATCTTTTAAAATAAAGGTTATTCGTCATCATCTTCAACTAGAACTCCATAAGTGTCATATTTCTCTCCATTACCAAAGCTATAAGTTCTTTCTTCAAAATTTGTACTAATCCCTATATTACTTGATTCAACTTCTACAAGTACTTTTCCTGTAGTATCAATTAGTTTATAACCACCTTCTTCTAACCGTACTGCAGTTACTCCTTTTACAAAATTATATGCAGATTCATATATAAATGGTAGAATCACTTTTCCTTTCTTATCAATAAAACCATAATTGCCTCCGATTATCTTCTTTACTTTTGACAAACCATCACTAAACTCTTCTACATCATAATATATCATAGGTATCACTATTTCACCTTTAGAATTCATAAAACCACTATTAAGCCTTTTATTTTCAACCACTATTAAGCCTTCTTGTGAATTACCTACTCTAGAGACTCCTTTTAAAAGATGCCCTTGACCAAGATTATCAATAATATGTAGTTCGTCATTTTTAACACCTAATAGTAAGCCTTCTCTTTCAAATAACTCTTCATAATTACTTGTAGTTACTTGTTTATTTTCTAAATCAAACAATCTATATTTATCATATTCTTGTTCAAACTGCACTCCTACTAAACCATTACTAAAAGCTTTAATACGATATACTAATAAAGTGTCTAGCTGTTTTTTCTCTGTATTTAGATGGTAATAAAAGTTGTCATCTTCATAAAACCTAGAGTTCAACGAATTAAATTCTTCGCCTGCAATTTTAAATTGTTCTTTCCCTTCTTGATTAAGAAATATGACACCATCTTCAACAGGCATTTGAATATAATTTCCGAAAACGCTTGTATTAACAGCTCTAAATTGAGTTTGTCGTATTTTAGGGGTCTTAGCAAAATATAATTTGATTTCTTTGACATTTCCGTAAAAATAAATTTCTTTATGGTAGAGGTCATCATTATCATTAAAATAATCTAATTTAGGTAAGCTTTTTCTTAAATAATTCTGAAACTCTTCAGTAGTTTTAAAAGTATTATTATTTAATTTTTTTTGCATTTTTTTTAAATAACCTAATAATTCTTTAATTCCTTTTTCTGTTTTCTCTGGAGACTGATTACTACTTGAATGTCCACTCTCTCCTAATACTTTACCATCTTCATTTAGCCCTTGAATTTCTGAAATACCATTTATGGTATCGCTAATTGTCAAATATGCATAATTATCTTTGGCTTTTACCAATTCAATTCTCCCTCCACCATAATTTACAATTGGGTTATCTAAACTGATTGTAATAGTATCATAATTGGCTGAATAATGTAGTTCATAATTTACTTCTACACTATCAATAGGTAATGTTTGTCCCCATTTTTCATTAAAAGAAAAGCTAACTTTATAATTTGAAGTACTGTCCGTACGAACTGACCCGTTACTATAATAGATTTTTTTAGGAACAAACCTTTGTGTTATACCAGCACCCAAGTTCATTAACCTCTGGTGCTCATTTTCTTTAAATCCGAATTCTAATTTTGTAGTATACTCTGAAAAACTTTGTTCAAACTTAATATGATTAAACTGTCTTAATAACTTATCAATATTTGTTGTATCAATTTTAAAAGCAGTTTCAAACTTTTCATCTTCTTTACCAATTTTTTCTATCTTATTTGAAAAACCATTTCCTTCAAAAAACTTAGTAAAACGTTCAAAAGACTTAATATTATTATTAATTTCTTCTTTAATCTCATCTATTGATTTACCATCTAATTCTGCAATAAAAACATTAACCTCTTCATTGGCTGAATCTTGTGCATTTGTACATGATAAAAAGACAAAAAATATTGAAATAATTATTAGTATTCTCATTCTCTTATTATTTTTAGTTCGTTACTATTCTGTGGTTGATATAAATAAAAGTCAAAAGAGCGACTATAATTTTTGCCTGTCACCACTAACATATCTAATTTCTTTATGGGAGTTGCATAAATTAAGCGTCCATCCTCACTATATTCAATAGTGAAATTTTGAGCTACATTATATTTATAAGTGTTTTTAAAGGTCTCTAACCAAGACTCCCAATACGCTAAAGAATTTTTATAACTTAAATTATAGATAGACTGTCTAGTTTCAAAATTAGAAATATAAAACAAATCACTAATTGTTTGTTCTTCTTTATTTAAAATTGATTTACCTACTTTTTCATATAGAGCTATAACTTTATTTTTTAGTAATGAATCTTTACGTAAATCTTTTCCACTTTTCCAACCTTTAAGATTGAAAGGAGTCTTACAATCAATAGTCATTTCAAAATTATGCTCTTTAGTATTATTAAAGGTAAATTTCTTTTCAACTAACACTTCTTTATCATCTTCTTTTTTTATCACATACACTTTTAAATAAGATGCTTCAGAACTGTTAGCATAAGAATTAGCTTTAATACTAATTTTATGCTCACCTGAGCTCAATAAAAAAGTATTCAAGTCAATTTCTTGTGAATCTTTATACGTTTCATCAACTACACTTGTCAAACTAATCCCATCTAAAAACACTTCATAAGTGCAATTTTGTCTAGAAATTTGCAATTCATATTCAGGTTTAAGATCAAAATTTGACAATTTACGGTGTATATTTGCTAAAGGGATAGTATAATGCTTTGGGTAAATTATTTCCAATTTTGCATAATCTTTCTCCCCCATTTTTGCAAGATGTTTTCCATCAACAAAATTAATTTCTAACTTTAAATTTTCATTTTCATCGTCCCAATAAAAAATATTCTCTAACGAATATTCATTTTCTTCATATTTACCAAATCCTTTTTTTGCTTCTATAGCTTCAAGTAGATTTTTAGCAGAATAATTTATCGAATCTGTTATAATTGTCAAACCATTTTCATTGAAAAAGCTCATTTTACTTACTGGTATGCCATCATAATGCATTCCTTGACCTTTAATTTCTTTATAATAAACGGTATCCATCTCTACTTTGTCTTCTTTCATTTTATCAATCATCATTGACAAGTCTTCTGGTGAGTGAATTTCGGAAAGATTGTATTTATTACCATCTTGAGCACATGACACAAAACTTAATAGTATAATTATAATTGAAATTTTCTTCATTTTTCTATAAATTTTATTATAAGCTTATCATTGAATTTTAAAAATTTATCTTCTTCAAGTTTTACAGACATTGTAATTCTATTTTCTTCTGAACTCCATTCATAATACAATTCATCCTGATAGCTATCGTCAATTTCAGGATCTCCATAAAGGGAAGTAAATTTTTCTTTAAATATTTTATAATCTACTTCTTCATCAAATAAAGAAATGTTAAGAGACCTTCCTGACCATGAATTTTCAAATTCAACATTATCAACAACAACACCATAAAGTCTTAAAAAACGTTCATCTTTAAATTCTCCTTCATTTTTATTCATATTATTAGACAAACCTTCAAAAAAAACGTGCAAGTTTGTCTCTTTTGTAACGTCTTCTAAATTCCGTATCAATACTTTATAATCTATTTGTGCATAACTTTGCGATGAGAAATAAAGTAGAACTATAACTAATAAGTTTTTTAATAGGATCATATGTATTGTGATTTTATTCTTATTTTGACACTTCAAATGTAAGTTGTTAAAATTGAAATTAACTTAACTAAGTTATTTTCGCCTAGACTAAGTTCATATTCGACTATTTACAGTTTAGATTCGATATTTAAAACGCACTATTAAAGTAATAATTGTAAATTTGAGTTTTAGCTTAATGATTTAATTTAATGGATTTCAACTACTTTTTAACACAACTTTCAAAAATAAAAAATTTGCCTTTAGGCGGAATTGATTCGCAATTTAAAATGGCTCCAGAATTGAGAAAACAATTCTCTTTAGAAGAAATTTTAAAACCTAACCCAAAAGAGTCTGCTGTTTTAGCCCTATTTTATCCTGATAAGGATTCTAATACCAAAATACTGTTAATGCTAAGATCTAATTACAAAGGGGTTCATGCTTCTCAAATAAGTTTTCCTGGAGGTAAAAAAGAAAAGAATGATAACAATTTGATGCATACTGCATTACGAGAGACTGAGGAAGAATTCGGTATTCTAAAAACTGACATTGCCATTGTTAGAGAATTAACAAAAACGTATATTCCGCCAAGTAATTTTTGGGTTACTCCATTTATTGGAATTTTAAAAAGTACGCCAACGCTAAAAACCAATTATGAAGTTGAAGAAGTTATTGAAGTTACCTTAAGTGATTTATTAGATGATAAAAATTTAAGTTCTAAAAACTTAACTACTTCCTACATGAAAAACATAGACGTACCATGCTTTAAATTAAATGATTATGTAGTTTGGGGAGCAACGGCTATGATCTTAAGTGAAATTAAAGACCTTATAAAATTAGTATAAATGCTATCTTTTTGTAAGTTTGTTATCAAACCTACCTATAATTTTATGAAATTATATAAACAAGATCCTTTTGGCAATGCATTGTTCCTTAAGAAATTTTTAATTAGAATTCTTGCATTAACAACTCATCAACGGTATCAAAGTTTTAACAAATTACAAATTGAAGGTTCTGAAATTATACGAGATTTACCTGAGGATGGCGTATTGTTTGTTTCAAATCATCAAACCTATTTTGCAGATGTAGTAGCAATGCACCATGTTTTTAATGCTTCCCTAAAAGGTAGAATTGATTCTATAAAAAATGTTGGTTATTTATGGCAACCTAAACTGAACATCTACTATGTAGCTGCTGCAGAAACTATGAAAGCTGGTTTATTACCAAAAATTCTTGCTTATATTGGTGCAGTTGCTATAGAACGTACTTGGAGAAGCAAAGGTAAAGATGTTAAAAGACAGGTAAAAATGTCTGACATCAGCAATATTGGTAAAGCATTAAATGATGGTTGGGTAATTACTTTCCCTCAAGGAACTACAACACCTTTTAAACCAATCAGAAGAGGTACTGCCCATATTATTAAAAAAAACAAACCTATTGTGGTTCCTGTTGTAATTGATGGATTTAGAAGGTCTTTTGATAAAAAAGGATTGCGTATAAAAAAACGTGGCGTTTTACAATCAATAGTTATCAAAAAACCTCTTGAGATTGATTATGAAAATGATTCCATTGAAAAAATAGTTAAACAATTACAGTTTGCTATTGAGCAAGACCAATCATTCTTAAAAGTAACTCCTGTGGAAGAATATATTAAAGAAGAGGCTGAACTTAATGAAAAACGAAAGTGGTAATTTAATAAAAGACGGAAGCTAGAAGTAAACAAAACTTCATGCTTCCAACTTCTAACAAATTTATGCCAACCAAGCTTTCATCATCCATATTGTTTTTTCTTGTTCAGCAATAAAATCACTCATTAAAGAATTTGTCCCTTCATCATTAGCAGCATCAGACCTTTCTAAGATATTACGCTCTATTTCTATTAATTTATCTAATGATTTTACAATCAGCTGCACTGCTTCAACATCTTGAGAAATGCTTTTACCTGTTTGAATAGAAGCTAAAGCTAGATAATCTTCAAAAGTGTGTAATGGCGTACCTTCTAATGTTAAAATACGCTCAGCAACTAAATCAACTTTCTCTTGAGCATCTGTATACAACTCTTCAAATTTAACATGTAATTCAAAAAATGATTTTCCTTTAATATTCCAATGCAATCCTCTTAAATTTTGGTAATACACTTGAAAATTTGCTAATAACTCATTTAAATCAATCGTTAATTTATAGACTTCTTGCTTGTTTAACCCTAATATTTTAATACTCATAATTTATTTATTTTAAATTCTTTACAAATGTATTTCAAGATAATGAAGCTTTGCTATAATTATTATTGATAGTTTTTATATCTTTATCACTAAATTTTATACTAAATGACAATTACACAATTAAAATATGTATTAGCGGTAGCTGAGTACAGAAATTTTACTGCAGCTTCTGAACAATGTTTTGTTACACAACCTACATTAAGTATGCAAATACAGAAGTTAGAAGAAGAACTTGATGTACTTATTTTTAATCGTAAAAAAAAGCCAATAGAACTCACCCCTATAGGTTTAAAAATAATAGACCAAGCAAAAGTTATTATTGATGAAAGTAATAGAATTAACGATATTGTAGATCAGCAAAAAGGTTTTGTAGGTGGTGAATTTAAATTAGGAGTGATTCCCACTATCATGCCTTCATTATTACCTCTATTTTTAAAAACATTCTTAAAAAAATATCCTAAAATAAATTTAATAATAGAAGAACTAACAACTGAAGATATTATAAAAAAACTGTCAGATGGGTATTTAGACGCTGGTATTGCTGCTACTCCACTAGAAATAGAATCTATAAAAGAACGTGTTTTATACTACGAACCATTTGTAGGTTTTTTAAATGAAGACCATAGGCTATTTTCTAAAGACAAACTAACTGTTGATGATCTTGATATTGATGATATTCTATTGTTAGAAGATGGGCATTGTTTTAAAGACAATATTTTAAACTTTTGCAATGCTTATAAAAAAGAAATTCCTAATCATTTTATTTTAGAAAGCGGAAGCTTTGAAACTTTAATTAAACTGACTAAAGAGGGTTTGGGTATGACACTTTTACCTTATTTAAATAGTTTAGACTTGAAAGAAACTGATAAAAAGTATGTAAAACAATTTGACACTCCTTCTCCTTCTCGAGAAGTAAGTTTAATTTACCATAAATCTCAGCTTAAAATTCAATTGATAGAAGTATTAAAATCAACAATTGACAGTGTAATTAGAGGTGTAATAGCATTTAGTGATGTTAAAATAATTAGCCCGCTTAAAAAATAAACTATACAAAGATTTAATTTACACTATTTTAATACTGTATAAGTTACATTATATACTTTCAAGGTTTAATATAGGCACTTTCAGAAGTAGACTACTTTCTTAAAAATTCATAAAAAAAAGCCTGATAATTTTTTTGATTATTAGGTTTTTTTTATTTTCACCTTGTATTTGGGAGTGTAATCATCAATTTAAGTGA
>JAMONB010000134.1 GCA_027066745.1 Flavobacteriaceae bacterium | reverse complement strand
ACCCTGATTTTAAAAGGTCATGTATCTCTAAATTAGAGATAGCATCTGTAGAATTTATTGTTTTAGGATAGATTTTCCCTTCTACTATGGTATAACCCTCAGCATCAAATGTCTGATAGCCATAATAGGTGGATAAGTCTCCTTGGTCAATAATTTTACCAAGGTTGTAAAAATCAGTATGACTCTTATTATCAACCTCTAACCTATTTATACCTAAATCAATAGTGTATCTATTATTCAATAAGGAATATGTAGCATTTTTAATCTTCAAGTCAAATAATTTACGATCATTCTCAGGTATTTTCTCATAATCCTCAATAGCAATAGAAGTATAATCACCTTTAGCAATTGTATAGATGGCCGACAAAATAGACACATAATTTAATTTTCTAATCTCTTGCTTTTCAACATCATTTACATAACCACCCGATTCAATTAAAATAGTGCTTGTCCCCCACTTTTGAATATTATCACCAAAAGCTCTAGGTTCAAAATCATCATTGTATCTGCCCACTTGGCCAGGGGCATAATTTTGAATGATATTATTCATATACACAATAATTTTCATGGAATTGGCACGAATTTCATCAATCTCTTTTTTATAATTATACGCCGGTGCTAAATATGAAATTGTAGCTGGCTTGTCTGTGCGTTCAGCATTATAATAGGTACTCTGATCGTGTAAATTGAATCCGAAATCAGCATTTAGACTGTCTCTAACTTTTTTTAACGTTTTACCTTCAGGAGATTGCAACCGTAAGGCATCTCTATTGATATCTATCCCCAATGCATTTCGCCTAGTAAATTGTTCCGCTCCATCAGGATTCAACATTGGTAAAAAATGTAACGTCACTTTATTAAGTATTTCTTCTTTTTCTAAAGTAAACTCGTGACTGCTAAAGAAATTCAAAATATCGAAAATTGATTGTGTTGCTGTTGGCTCATTACCGTGCATTTGAGACCATAAAAAAACATTTATGTCACCAGTACCAATACTTATTAAATTTAAGTCTCTCCCCTCAATTGATTCGCCAACCTTTTGCACTTTGAATTTAGAATTTTTGCTATACGCAATAATTAAAGGCGTTATAGATTTGTATTTAATTCTCCTCTTTGTTAAACTCAATTCTTTAAATTGACTATATGTTTCATAAAGTTGATTGGTTAGCTCATGGCTTTGACCAATACTAAGGTTGGAAATAAAAATTACTAAAAACAATACAACTATTTTAATTTTCATTCGAAAGAATTTTTGTTGGTGTAGGTTTTAAATTTAGTTCAGTAATAGCACTTTTAACTCTATTTAAGAAGTAGCTACCAGGGTCAGTCTTTTCAGTTCTATAGCCATCATCTTTTTCTAACCATAATTTATGCCCCACAAAGTTTGTGTATTCATAATGCCCAATTACATATTCAATTTTATATTTAGATGCCAAATACTTCACTAGCCATATATTAGCTAGTATTTGAGCCTCGGTTAAGGGCAACTCTTTGGTGCCGCCAACATTTTCTATACCTATAGCAGCATGATTCAAACCAATAACATGTCTTGCCATAGTTGTCTCTGGTAGTAAACGATAAATTTTACCATCTCTATCTACTAAAAACTGTGAAGATACATTGAGTCCGCTGGCGTTGACTAATTCTGGACGCCAATTGGGTAGTTTTGAATCTTTAAAAGCATCGAAAGATTCTTGCAAGGTCGGAATGTTAGTCCAATGCAATACAATAATTTTAGGGTCTATAGTAGGTGAGCTTTGTTCTAAGCCATAACGTGTAGATAAATATTCTAAAGTTAAAGTCTTTCTTTCTTCATCAAAAACGATGGGTTTGTCAATAATTTTAGAAGAAGTTTTACAAGACAAAAACATTACAAATCCGATAATTAGTACACTATACTTCATAGATAAAATTTTACCTCTCAAAGTTAGTGAATTATTTTATCGAAATAAATCTTAAGCAAAAAAAAAACTGTCTTAACTCACCATAGCGTTAAGACAGTTTTTACCCCTTTTTGTTTTCTTATAGTATATCTATTCTTGCATTTAATTAAGTTAATAATATGTTTTGTTGTTCATATATAAAACAACCTATTACTAAAAACTCCTACTTAAAAAGTAATAATATTAAAAAATAAATTAAAATCACACATAACACACTCGCTATTAACATAGTAAATAATTAAAAATATTGTTATTTTTGAAAGAAATTTAAAATAAATGCTAAAAAAAGAAGATGAAAATGGTTATAAATTGACAAGAGTCGTATCTATAATACTGTACTGAAGTTTTAATTTCTGCTTACCCCATACCTTGGCTTTCTTAATATCTTTACCCATATAGATATCTATTCTATTTTTCCAACGACGATTCATTTTATCCTTTACCAAAAATGTACCTTTAAAACCTTCTAGCTTTACTAAAGTATTATGAACTAAACCTAATTTGATTAAATCTCTAGAAACAGCAATGTATGGCATTCCTGGTTTAAGACTGTCACCCCAAGCAGTAATATTTGGCGTATTAGAAGTTTGATAGCGGTATGAATTGTAGGCTGTAGCCGTAACTTCAATAGTTTTCCAGATATGGATATCGTTCTTTTTTTCTTTTTTTTCAGTACAGCTATTAAAAAAAAGGACAACTAATAATATGCAGTATTTATAAAACATAATGCCACAAGATAAAAAAAATCAATTGACTCTAACTTAAAAAGATTGAATCTCTTTAAATTGTATGCCTAAAGATTTTTGAATCTTATGAATCAATTCTAGTTCATTAGGCAGAATTAAAGCAATTGAAATACCTGTTTTCCCTGCTCGTGCAGTTCTTCCGCTTCTATGTGTATAATACTCTAATTGCTCAGGTAATTGATGATGAATCACAAATGCTAAATTATGA
>JAMONB010000133.1 GCA_027066745.1 Flavobacteriaceae bacterium | reverse complement strand
CCCTTTATTTAAAAAATTATCCTTAGAATTGGGTGGTAAGAATCCGAATATCATCTTTGCAGATTGTGATTATGATGAAATGCTAGAAACGACTGTCAAATCATCTTTTGCAAATCAAGGGCAGATTTGTTTGTGTGGAAGTCGTATTTTTGTAGAAGAAACAATTTATGATAAATTCAAAACTGATTTTATCAAAAAAGTAAAAGCCTTGAAAGTTGGGCATCCATCCGATACCAAAACAACTATTGGAGCTTTAGTTTCAAAGCCTCATTTAGAAAAAGTAATACAGTATATTGCTATTGCTAAAGAAGAAAATGGTAAAATTCTGTGTGGTGGAAATAGAGTAATAGTTAAAGACTATGAAAATGGATACTATTTAGAGCCTACAGTCATTGAGGTTTTAACAGATAAATGCAGGGTAAACCAAGAAGAAATATTTGGTCCTGTAGTAACCATTATGCCATTTAAAACAGAAGATGAAGTCTTGCTAATGGCAAATAATGTAACGTATGGATTGTCAGCCACTTTGTGGACAAATAATTTAAAGCGTACCATGAGAATGACCCATCAACTTCAAACAGGAATTGTTTGGATAAACACATGGATGTTACGTGATTTAAGAACTCCATTTGGAGGTGTAAAAGACTCAGGAGTTGGGCGAGAAGGTGGTTTTGAAGCCTTACGCTTTTTTACAGAAGCAAAAAATGTTTGTATAAAATATTAACGATATATCATCATGCTGTCTAGAATGGTCGGGAGTTTCAGCATCTCATAAATTAAAACGCAGAGAAGAGAGAAAAGAAAATAGACACAAATTTTAAGAGTCTTTTATCTTTATTCTCTTGTCTTTTATCTCAAAAAGAATGAACTTAAACTTAAAAAACAGAAACGCCTTAGTTTGCGGAAGTACACAAGGTATTGGTAAAGCATCTGCAATGGCATTGGCAGAACAAGGAGCTAATGTCACTTTAATTGCTAGAAATGAAGAAAAATTAAAAAAAGTATTGGCAGAATTGCCCAATACGTATCAAAATCACAATTATATTGTTGCAGATTTTCAAAACCCTGAAGAATTGGGTGAAAAGGTTGCCATCTGTCTAAATACAGTTGGTACCTATCATATTCTAATCAACAATACTGGTGGACCGCCCTCAGGAGCAATTCTTACAGCAGATTTAGAGAGCTTTGAAAGTGCTTTTACCCAACATTTAAAAAGTAATCATGTATTGGTACAAACTGTTGTTCCTGGAATGAAAGAATCAGATTTTGGAAGAATTATCAATATCATTTCCACGTCAGTAAAACAGCCGTTAGACGGATTAGGAGTTAGTAATACCATTAGAGGTGCAGTTGCCAACTGGAGTAAAACTTTGGCTAATGAATTGGCTGAATACGGAATTACAGTAAATAATATACTGCCTGGTGCTACTGCAACTTCCCGACTGTCAGAAATTATCAGCAATAAAGCAGAAAAAACTGATAAAACTGTTGAAGAAATATCAAAAGGAATGAAAAATAGCATTCCAGCCAAACGCTTTGCTCAACCAGGAGAAATAGCCAATGCTGTTGTCTTTTTGGCAAGTGAAGCTGCGAGTTATATTACAGGTGTAAATTTACCCGTTGATGGAGGTAGAACGAAGTCTCTTTAATACTGAATTCGTTTCTGCACCTTATAAAGTAAAATTAATGATTATCTTTATTATCAAATAATAAACAACAACTCAAATTCCCATTTTGAGTTTCTCCCCTTCAGGGAGATTAAGAAGGGCTTTTACCATGAGCAAATTAGTACAACCTTTAAATTTTAAAAAGTGGATTGATGAAAATCGGCACTTACTAAAACCGCCTGTTGGCAATAAAGTAGTTTGGAAAGACGGTGACTATATTGTGATGGTTGTTGGTGGTCCAAATAGTAGAAAAGATTATCATTACAATGAAACTCCTGAATTTTTCTATCAAGTAGAAGGTGATATGATCTTAAAAATTATGGTTGATGGTAAACCTCAAGATATACCTATCAATGAAGGTGATATTTATTTACTCCCTCCTAAAGTGCCTCATTCACCTCAGCGTACTGCAAATACTGTTGGTTTGGTTATTGAATATCCTCGACCTGAAGGTATGTTAGATGCGTTGGAATGGTATTGTGAACATTGCAACTCTCCATTATATAGAGAAGAATTTGCCTTGGAGGATATAGAAAAAGATATGCCAGCAATTTTTGACAACTATTATGGAGATACAAAAAAACGGACTTGCTCTAAGTGTAATAAAATAATGATACCATCTAAGTAATTAAATAATCTCACGCAAAGAACGCAGAGATGAAAATCGCAAAGAATGCAAAGTAAAATACTGAATAATCCTTATCGAACTTTGCGTGAAACAGATTGAAACAATATGAAACGAAAACTACGCATTAACGGTCACTCCCATTTATTACCTTATCCTGAAGACATTCCTCAGTTTATGAAAGACAAAGGTATTTTTTGGGTAGATAAAGATCGAAAATTTATGCTTCAAAAAAATTGGAAACGCCCTGTAACCGATTCCAGTTTCTTTTTAGACGAAAAATTAGAATGGATGGAGCGTTTTAATATTGACCATGCAGTAGTTTTAAATTTATCTCAACTCTATGGCAATGGGTTACGCCTAGAGGAAATGAAAAAAGCCCTACGCTTTCAAAATGATTTTAATGCTAAAGTCCAACAAGACCACCCTTCAAAATTTACCACAGGTTTTGTAGTACATCCAGGGTTTGTACGTGGTGCCTG
The DNA here is from genome assembly GCA_027066745.1 of Flavobacteriaceae bacterium. GTDB lineage: Bacteria > Bacteroidota > Bacteroidia > Flavobacteriales > Flavobacteriaceae > Aureibaculum. The sequence continues at coordinate 10,621 of JAMONB010000133.1, read as the reverse complement.
TTGGGAAATTGAACGCTGCGTAGAAGAACTAGGCATGCAGCTCTTATGCTTACCTACACATTATATGGATACCATTGGTACTTGGCGTTGTATTTTTGATGAAGAAAATGAACCTATTTTTGAATTGGCAAGTAAGTACAATTTAGCCGTTGAAATCCATCCTTATGATGGTGAGAAATTTATTTTATTAGAAAATACTTCCTGGCGATTTCATTTGATATGGATGTTGGCTCAATGTGCTGATGCTTATCATTTTTTAACTTTAAGTGGCTATCAAGACAAATACCCAAATATGAGAGTTTGTTTTGCTCATGGTGGACAATTATCTCAAATTAATTTAGGGAGACGTATTCAAGGCTTTGATGGAAGGCCAGATTTATTTGAAGGCCAGCAACACCCAAGAAAAGCAGTTGGGCATAAAAATATCTTTTTTGACACCTTAGTTCATGATACTGGTTCTCTAAAATTACTGATAGAAAATCAAGGATATCAACAGGTTTTAATGGGCTTAGATGACCCTTATCCTTTAGGTGAAATGGAAAGTGAAATACAATCCTCTTATCCAGGTAAGATTTTAGATTTAGCCAAAGAACGTAATATTATTACCCCAAATGAATACGATGCCATTTGGGAAGACAATGTTATACAATGGCTTTGTGGTGATGACAATGACGCTAAAGAAAAATTGGTAAAAAGAATTTTGAGCTGATTACCTCCCAACTTATAAATTCCCCTCCTTGAAATAAAGAGGGGAATTCTTATTCTTATAGAGTTCCTCTTAATGCTTGCTCTCTTTCAATAGATTCAAACAGGGCTTTAAAATTTCCTGCTCCAAATCCTTTTGCCCCCATTCTTTGGATAATTTCAAAGAATAACGTTGGCCTGTCTGTTACAGGCTTGGTAAATATTTGTAATAAATAACCCTCTTCATCTGCATCAACCAAAATTGATAATTTTTGTAATTCTTTGATGTCTTCTGTCATCATCTCCATATGATCGCCCAAACGCCTTGGAATATCATCATAATACGCTTGTGGTGGTGGTGGTAAAAACTCAACCCCATTTGCTTTTAATTGTGTAACCGTTTTGATAATATCATCTGTAGCAACAGCTAAATGCTGTACTCCTTCACCTTCATAAAAATCTAAGTATTCTTCAATCTGCGATTTTTTCGCTGCTTTTGCAGGTTCATTAATTGGAAATTTGATTCTTCCGTTACCATTACTCATTACTTTACTCATCAATGCAGAGTATTCGGTATGAATTTGCTTATCATCAAACGATAAAAAATTAACAAATCCCATAACATCTTCATACCATTTTACCCAAGTATTCATCTGATTCCATCCAACATTACCAACCATATGGTCAATAAATTTTAATCCTGAATTTGGCGGATTATAATTAGATTTCCATGCTGTAAAACCTGGTAAAAATGAGCCTTTGTAGTTTTTACGCTCCACAAACATATGAATAGTTTCTCCGTAGGTATAAATTCCTGCTCTAACAACCTCCCCAAATTCATCTTTCTCTACAGTGGGTTCTTGGTACGATTTAGCACCTCGCTTTGTAGTTTCTTCCCAAGACTTACGTGCATCATCTACCCAAAGAGCTACAATTTTAACACCATCACCGTGTTTTTCAACATGTTTATTAATTGGCGACTTACTATGTAAGGGTGATGTTAACACCAATCTAATTTTGTCTTGCTTTAACACATAACTTACACTGTCTTTTGAGCCAGTTTCTAATCCTTTATATGCACATGATTGAAAGCCGAAAGCTGTTTTGTAAAAATGTGCTGACTGTTTGGCATTACCTACATAAAACTCTACGTAGTCTGTTCCTAATAAAGGTAAGAAGTCTTGTGCTCCTTCAAATATTTTTTCTAGTCCGTAGTTTACGGATTCTACTTTTTTTGCCATTTTTAAACGATTTTAGAATGATATCATTTATGAAAAAGTACAATTTATCATAATAATAACTATCATTTTTGTGTTTTGCTAATTTTAATTTTTACTCAATAATCCAAGATTTATAATAATCATCAACCTCTAATTTTAAGGCATCTTCAGTAATCATTACAGGTTTGAACGGATCAATCATTACAGCTAATTCTCCTGTTTCTTTTTTTCCAACACTACGTTCTATAGCTCCAGGGTGAGGTCCGTGTGGAATACCACCAGGATGCAAGGTTATTTGTCCTTTTTCAATATTATTTCTACTCATAAAATCACCATCTACATAATACAGTAATTCTTCTGAATCAATATTACTATGATGATAAGGAGCAGGTATTGATTTTGGATGGTAATCATACATTCTTGGAACAAATGAACAAACCACAAAACCTTCAGCTTCCCATTGTTGATGAATTGGAGGTGGCATGTGAATTCGGCCTGTTATGGGTTCAAAATCATGAATTGAAAAAGCATAGGGATAGTTAAAGCCATCCCAACCTACCACATCAAAAGGGTGATTTTGATGTGTATATTCCCAAAGAATACCTTGCTTCTTTGAAAGAATTCTAAATTCTCCTTTTTCATCATGTGTTTTTAAATCTTTTGGTAATCTAAAATCACGTTCACAAAATGGTGAATGTTCTAAAAATTGTCCGAAGTTATTCCGATAACGATTCGGACTCAAAATAGGACTAAAAGATTCGATGTACAGTATACGATTGTCGTGGGTATCAAAATCTATTTGATAGGTTGTTCCTTTCGGAATAATAAGATAATCTCCATATTTAAATTCAATATTTCCGTACATGGTACGGAGTGTACCACTACCGATATGAATAAAGAGCATTTCATCTGCATCAGAATTTCTATAAAAATAATCTTTAGAAAACTCTTTAGGAGCAGCAAGACCAATATGCAGATCATTATTTGCAAAAAGCGTCTTTCTACTCTTTAAAAAATCTTTTTCAGGTTGTAGTGAAAAGCCCTTAAAACTAAGTGCTTTCATGTTTTTTTCGACAGCAATCTTTGGTGAAACATCACCAACCCTCTTTATTTCTGAGACTACCGTTGGAGGATATAAGTGATAAATCAAAGATGACATCCCTGCAAAACCTGCAGTGCCAAATAATTCTTCTTGATACAATCCTCCTTTAGGATTGTTAAAAGTTGTATGTCTTTTAGGTGGTATTTTACCTAATTTATGATATCTAGGCATAATAATATATTTTAAATAATGACTGTATAAGTTTATAAATTCTTGAAGTAAGAAAATATACTATTCAGGATTCCTCTTAATTAAGAATTTAAGAAGTGATTTTAAACCTTTAAATGTTGTATCCATATAACCAAATAATTGGCATTAGTTAGACTCTAAAGATAATAAAAAAATGATAAAAAAGAAATAATAATTTTAAACTGAGCAATTAAAAAATACTGATGATTTAGCTAACTTCAAGAACTTCTTTAATTTGAGGTGCATACCTTTTAATAGTCGCTTCTACTCCATTTTTAAGTGTCATTTGATTTACTGAACAACCAATACATGCTCCTAAAAGTTCAACTTTAACGATATCTTTTTCAACTGAAATAAAAGAAATATCACCTCCATCAGCTTGTAAAAAAGGCCTGATTTCGGCTAAAGCTTTTTCAATATTGTTTTTCAATTCTTGTTCATTCATGTTTACACAATCATTTTAATTTGTACTGCAACCAGACATTGTAGTAATTTTAACAATTTCTGTTGGAGGTAAATCATCATTACGTTTCACCAATTGAGATACCATTTTTTTTGTGATTTCAATAAAAGCATCCTCTAAAGGAGTTCCATCTTGTAAAGCAACAGGATGACCAGCATCACCAGCTTCACGAATACTTTGCACTAATGGTATTTCACCTAAAAATTCAGTTTTAGTATCTTCTGCTAAATTTCTAGCACCATCCTTACCAAAAATATAATATTTATTGTTTGGCAATTCAGCAGGTGTAAAATAGCTCATATTTTCGATAATACCCAAAACAGGTACATTTATATTCTCTTGAGCAAACATGGCTACACCTTTTTTAGCATCAGCTAAAGCAATATTTTGAGGTGTACTTACTATCACAGCTCCAGTAACAGGAACTGCTTGTACTATAGACAAATGAATATCACCTGTACCTGGAGGTAAATCAATCAATAGAAAATCTAACTCTCCCCAATCGGCATCAAAAATCATTTGATTTAAGGCTTTAGAGGCCATAGCACCACGCCAAATTACGGCTTGATTTGGTTGGGTAAAAAACCCTAAAGACAACAGTTTAACTCCATAACTTTCAACTGGTATCATTTTTGAACGTCCGTTGACAGTTCTTGCTGTTGGTTTAGCTTCTGCTACATCAAACATAATAGGCATTGAAGGTCCATATACATCGGCATCTAAAATCCCCACTTTGAACCCCATTTTAACCAAAGTAACCGCTAAATTGGCAGTTACTGTAGATTTACCTACACCACCTTTACCAGATGCAATGGCTATAATATTTTGAATTCCTTCTATCTTTTTTGCTTTAATAGCGTTATTTGCAGCACTTTTAGTTGCCGTATCTGGTGCATTTACTTTTACATTTACTTTTACATCAATTTTTTGATGTACTTTTTCATGAATAACTTTCATGATTTCAACTTCCACTTTCTTTTTTGCTTGTAGAGTGGGGTTGCTAATAATGACATCTACAATAACTTCATCTCCAAATGTTACTACATTGGTAACTGATTTGCTTTCAATTAAACTTTTCCCTTCTCCAGGAGCAGTAATTGTATCTAAAGCATCAAATATATCTTGTTTGCTAAATTCCATCTGTTCTAATTTCTATAATTACACCCCTAAAGTCCCCTCAAGGGGACAATTTCATTTTAAAAATACTTCTGAAAAGTATTCATCATTTATTTATAAAACAACAATTAGAGTTTTCTTTTTTATATTGATTCTAAATTACAAATGTAAGGTTTAAGCTTCAATAAATAAAAGGTTTTTTGGTAACAATTATTACTTAAAATTTAATTCAGAAAAAAAGTTTCAGTAAGGTCCCAATTTGCTCTTATATTTAAAATGGTGTGGATGTATATCACTTTTTCAGGTTGTGTTTTTAGTAGAAAGTTACCTGTATCCCATTTTTTGTTTTTATTGTCGTCATAAATAACTCTAATCATATACTTACCAGGTACAATGTTTATAAAATCATACTGTTGCTCTTTAATTGCATAAATTTCATCAAAAACTTTTCCTTTATCTGTTATCACTTGAACTCTTATAGGATAACGTTGTACGCCTTGTAAGGTTAGGTACAGTTTACCATAATCTGTTACTTTTTTTGTTTTTAGCTTATAGCTTAAAGTATCTAGATTACGTTCTCCAAAAAAATTAGTAATCGCTTTCGGTAAAACATCAATAGCATATTCTGCATTATATTCTTTTTTAAAGTCAAAAAGAACTTCTGTTCTATCTTTAGAAATTTGAGTAGAATATTTCATCGATAAACTATCTTTGTCTGTAAAATTAACTTTAGTTGTGTCAACATAATGAATCGGAGTATTACTAATCAGTTTAAAAGTATCCTTAAAATGTAAAGTACTAGAAGTTGAACTCCTTATTGACAAAGTATCCATTTCTTTTTTTCTTAATTTAACCACAACAGTATCCCAAAAGATATTATTAGACACCTTAAACCGAATAGAGTCGTTTTTATTTCCTGTAAAATAATAGTTAAGCGTATCTCTATCTTTTTCAAAATTTGAAAAACTTTTAAAGTCTATAGGTGTATTAAGAGCTTCAATTTTCAAACTATCTGCATTACCTTCATAACCAAATTGTATATGTCCTTTACTAATTTCTGAAGGTCTAGTCAATCTGTAAGGTAAAATTTCATTAAACAAACTAATGGTATAACTTGTGTCTAACGGAACTGAAATGTGCTTTTTAACAAAACCTATTTTATCTTCTTTAGGGTTAAATTTATAATTTTTTGACTTGTCACTTAAAGCCAATAACATATACTCACCTGCTTTGATATTACTTATTTCCCAGAAAGTAGAATCTAAAGTACTGGCAACATATAATGGTTTTTCTTTATAAATGATTGAATCTGTATACGCATCATTAAATTCATACAATAGTACAGTTACGTTCTTATCAGGCTCAATTTGAAACGCATCTGTAACCCTACCTGAAACTTTTAAAGAATCTATAATTGATCCTGTAGAAAAAACATATTTAAAATTATGTAAAATATTACCTTCATTATTATCAATAACACTCTGTCCGAAATTAAACGTATACGTAGTGTTTTTTTTGAGCGTATCTGAAATTTTTATAGAAATATATTTACTAGGTACACCAATAGGTGAAATGATTGGCTGATTCTTTAAAGGCGGAGATACAATCAACTGCGTATATAAATCTTTTAGTTTTATATATTCATCAAAATAAATTTTAATCTCTTTTTCTTTGAAATTTGTTGTAAAGTGTGGCGGATTTGCTTTAATAAGTATAGGGGCATCTTCATCTTTTGCTCCTCCTGTAGGTCTACTTCTTTTTGCACAATCAGAAAGTAAAAGTATTATAAATAAAAAACCTAAAAATAATGAAAAGCGTTTATTCATTTTTGAAATTTAATACAAATTAACAACTATTTTATTCAGTATAAGCCATAGTTGCGATACTTACCTTTACATTTTTTGCTTTTAACAATTGCAAAGCACAAGCTTCTAGGGTTGCTCCTGTAGTTATCACATCATCAATTAATAATACATGTTTATTTTCAAAAAGCATTAAATCAGTTAAATGAAAAATTTCTTGAACGTTTTTCCAACGATCAAACCGTTGCTTTAAGGTTTGGGTTTCAGTTACCGTTTTCCTGATTAGAACACCTTTAATATACGTTGCTCCTATAATCTTTGAAAGGCTTAACCCGAATGTAGTCAATTGATTGTATCCTCTTTTTTTTAACCTTTTATCGTGTAATGGTACAGGCACAATATAATCTACCGCAATTAGCCGTCTACTGTTTTTCAGTTCATAACCTAACCAATCTCCTAAAAGAACACCAACTTCTTGGTGACCATAATACTTAAGTTGATATATCAATTGTTGGGATATTCCTTTTGTCTTATAAAAAAATAATGCTGTCCCAAATTCTATAGGTATACGTCCAAAAAAGGTTTGTTCAACTTTATTACTTCTCTCCTCAGTAAAATTAGTAGTAGATAATTCAAATCTACATTTAAGACAAATCGTTTTTTCATTTTTTAATAGCTGTTCTTTACAGCATAAACAAATTTTAGGGAAAAATAAATGATATATATCTTTAAAAAATTGCATCTTTGACACTTAATTTTAGTCAAATTAAGTGTTATTTCATTAAAAACACAACATTGCAAAAGAAAAAAGCATTTTTTAAAGAAGCTGTAAAGAGTATAAAAACCTCTGGTACCATAGTGCCAAGTTCAAAATATTTAATTCAAAAAATACTAAAACCTATTGACTTTTCTAAAGCAAAGGTTATTGTTGAGTATGGATCTGGTAATGGTATTATTACTAAAGAAATTTTAAAAAGACTAGATAAAGACAGTAAACTTATCTGTTTTGAAATTAATACTGAATTCTACAATCACTTAAAAACTTTTAAAGATTCAAGATTACTGTTGTTCAATGAATCTTGTGAAAATATAAAATCAATCTGTGATCAATTAAATATTCTAGAAATAGATTGTATTATTTCTAGTTTACCTTTAACAATTATTCCTGATAAAATTACTAAGAAAATATTGACTGAAAGTCATTATCAATTAAAAGAGAATGGTTATTTTTTACAATACCAATATAGCTTAAGCTATTATAAAAAGATTAAAAAAATCTATAAAAATATAGACTTAGACTTTGAAATAAGAAATATACCCCCTGCATTTATATACAAATGCAAAAAAATATGAGTATTTTTGCACAATATTTCTAAAAATATGCGTTTAAGCATAGATAGAAACACAAACCTCTAAATTTAATTTTATTATGGAAGAACAAAAATCATCTTCAAACAAAAAAATTATTATCATTGCTTTATTAGCTTTACTAGCTGCATTAGGTGTTTACACAATGCGTAGTGGATCTAAGTTTAAAGAAGCTGAAGATTTTCTAAAAGAAGAGAAAAAGCAGATATTAAGTAATTTAACTTCTATGGAAGAGAAATACGATACTGCTATTGCTCAAAATAATTCTATGTCAGAAGAATTAACCATTGAAAGAGATAGAATAGTTGCTTTTAAAGACTCTGTACTAAATTTAAAAAACGCCAATTGGTCTTTAATTAGAAGATACAAAGGACAAATAGGTAAACTTGAGGCTACTAATAACAGGTTAATGGCTGTTGCTGATTCGTTATTTTTAGTAAACAACGATTTAACGATACAAAGAGATAGCATTACTGGTAAACTAATAGAGCAAACAAATGCCAATGACACCTTAATGGCTCAAAATACTGATTTAGCTGCAAAAGTTAAAATTGGTGGAGCTTTACGTGCAAATAACATTAAAGTATTAGCAATGAGGTTAAGAGGAAACGGAAAGTATACGGAAACAACTAAAGCTCAAAAAGCTGAAGCTATGCGTGTTACTTTTAGAATAGAAGCGAATGAAATTGCGACCCCTGGTAATAAAGAAGCTTATATAGTAGTCCAAAACCCTAGCGGTAAGGTTATTAGTGAAAAAGGAACTTTTACATTAAGAGATGGTAAAGAAATGCCTTACACAGATCAAACTACTGTTGACTATAAAAATGCAGCAAAAGATGTTGTTATGTTTGTTGACAAAATAAGTCAAAAATTTGTTAAAGGGACTTACTCAATAAAAGTATATGTAGAAGGCAACTTAGTTGGTGCTACAAGATTAGAATTGAAAGATGCCTTTTTAGGTTTATAACAAATTAAAATAACAACCTTTAAAAAAGGTGTAAATACATTCAAGTATTTACACCTTTTTATTTTTATAGAAACGATATTTATTTATTTTTGCATTATGGCGAAACAAGAAGACAAATTTAAGAAAGTAATTTCTCACGCAAAGGAATACGGTTATGTATTTCAAAGTAGTGAAATATATGATGGTTTAAGTGCCATCTATGATTATGCACAGAATGGTGTAGAACTCAAAAAAAACATACGTGACTATTGGTGGAAAGCAATGGTACAAATGAATGATAATATTGTAGGTATTGACAGTGCCATCTTTATGCACCCTACTATCTGGAAAGCATCTGGGCATGTTGATGCTTTTAATGACCCTTTAATTGATAATAAAGATTCTAAGAAAAGATACAGAGCTGATGTTTTGATAGAAGATTATTGTGCAAAAATTGAAATCAAAATTGAGAAAGAAGTCAAAAAAGCAGCAAAACGTTTTGGAGATTCCTTTAACAAAGATGAGTTTATTACTACAAACGCAAGAGTTTTAGGCTATCAAGAAAAAATAGACACTATTCTTTCTAGAATGGGCAAATCATTAGAAAAAGAAGATTTGGCTGATATAAAAGCTTTAATAGAAGAATTAGAAATTGCAGACCCCTTATCAGGATCTAAAAATTGGACAGAAGTAAAACAATTCAACCTTATGTTTGGTACCAAGCTTGGTGCTTCTGCTGAAAGTGCAATGGATTTATATTTACGACCAGAAACTGCTCAAGGTATTTTTGTTAATTTTTTAAATGTTCAAAAAACTGGAAGGATGAAAATTCCTTTTGGGATAGCTCAAACAGGAAAAGCCTTTAGAAATGAAATAGTTGCTCGTCAATTTATTTTTAGAATGCGTGAATTTGAGCAAATGGAAATGCAATTCTTTATAAAACCCGGTACACAAAAAGATTGGTTTAAAAAATGGAAGGAGACTAGACTTAAATGGCATTTATCTTTAGGCTTGGGTACTGACAATTACCGTTTTCACGATCATGAAAAATTAGCACATTATGCTGATGCAGCAACAGACATTGAGTTCAAATTCCCTTTTGGATTTAAAGAATTAGAAGGTATTCATTCTCGTACAGATTTTGATTTAAGTCAACACGAAAAATTCTCAGGTAAAAAACTACAATATTTTGACCATGAAGAAAACAAAAGCTATACACCTTATGTACTAGAAACCTCTATCGGATTAGATAGAATGTTCTTGGCTGTTTTCTCTAATTCACTGGTTGAAGAAGAACTTGAAAACAATACTACGCGTACTGTTTTAAAATTACCCGCTGTTTTAGCTCCTAATAAGGCAGCTATCTTACCCTTAGTAAAAAAAGATGGTTTACCTGCAATTGCTAAAAAAATTGTTGAAGACTTAAAGTGGGACTTTAATGTCGTTTATGATGAAAAAGATGCTGTAGGCAGGCGTTATAGAAGACAAGATGCTAATGGCACTCCTTTTTGTATTACTGTAGATCATACAACAATAGAGGATAATACAGTAACCATAAGGCATAGAGACACTATGAAACAAAGTCGTGTGAAAATTGAAGACTTAAGAGACCTCATTAAGCAAGAAGTTGATGTAAAAAATTGGCTGATGAAAATGTAACCGATTTTATTCATAAAAAATCCCGCTTAAAAGCCTACCGTCTGGACACAAATATATTTGATATATTGTGAG
>JAMONB010000132.1 GCA_027066745.1 Flavobacteriaceae bacterium | reverse complement strand
CGATAGACGAGGTTTACGTGTTACGGGATCTGAATTGATTGGTTTGACTCCTTTAAAGTCAATGATAGAAGCTGCAGATTATTTTTTAACAAAGCAACAGCGTTCTTTAGGTATTTCTGAAAGTGAGAAAATTAAAATTGCTGTGAAATCATTGGGATTAGACGATTTAAAACCCTTCAATCCGCAAGAAAAAATCATAGAATATGTATTGAATACTACCAATAGTAAAAAATTAATAGACTTGGCTTTAGATGATTTTGCAGATGTAACTGCGAGTGAATCAGTTGCTCCTGGTGGTGGATCAATAGCTGCTTACGTTGGAACTTTAGGTGTTTCTTTAGGCACAATGGTTGCCAATCTATCTGCTCATAAAGCAGGTTGGGATGATCAATGGGAACACTTTTCTAAATGGGCAGAAAAAGGACAAGAAATTAAAAATAAATTGTTGTTTTTAGTAGATGAAGATACCAATGCTTTTAATAAAATTATTTTAGGTTTTAGAATGGCTAAAAGTACAACAGAAGAAAAAGAAGCAAGAAAAGTAGCTATTGAAGAAGCTACAAAATATGCAACTGAGATTCCTTTTCAAGTGATGGAAACTGCTTATAATTCTATGGAAATACTACAAGCTATGGTTAAAGAAGGAATACCGAGTTCTCTTTCTGATGCTGGCGTGGGTGTACTTTGTGCAAGAACTGCTGTGCTTGGTGCTTATTTTAATGTACGTATCAATGCTAAAGATATTAAAGACAGAAGCTTTGCTGACAGCATCCTAAAAAAAGCTACTAAAATTTATCAAGAGAGTCAGAAAATTGAAAATGAAATTATTACTTTTATTAACTCTAAAATATAGTGTATGAGCTGTCAACATTGTTGTGGAGCCAATCTACAGTTTGATATCGATAATGCAAATAGTGATTTAAAGCGTTATTTAAAAAAAGGACCAAAAAAGATGACCAAAATGCTGGTTGATGCTTTAAAAGATGAAAATATAGAAAATTTATCATTATTAGATATTGGTGGTGGCATTGGACCTATTCCTTTAGAATTAATCCCCGAAGGGTTGCAAAAGGTTACCGACGTAGACGCATCACAAGGATACATTACCGTTGCAAAATCTGAAATTGATAAACGAAACCATTTAAATATTGTCAATTTTCTACATGGTGATTTTGTAACTATAAGTCCTGATATAACTCATCACGATATTGTTACTTTAGACAAAGTAATTTGTTGTTATCCTCATGTTGATGAATTGCTAAAAACGTCACTTTCAAAAGCAACAAAGTATTACGGATTGGTATATCCGCAAGCTCATATTTTATCTAGAATTGCCGTATGGGCTTTAAACTTAAAGTTAAAACTGAAAAAAAATCCTTTTAGAACGTTTATCCATGATCCAAAGTTTGTTCATCAGACTATTCGTAATGCTGGTTTTCAAAAAATATATAGTAATAAAACACTGCTGTCATGGCAGGTACATCTTTATAAAAAAGAAGGGTAAAAATGCTATACCTTTTATAAAAAACTTTGTAAAGCCAAATCATAACCTTTTAAGCCAAAACCGACTAAAATACCATTGGCATTTGGTGAGACGTACGAATGGTGCCTAAATTCTTCTCTGTTATATACATTTGAGATATGCACCTCAACTACAGGAGTTTCAATGGCTTTAATCGCATCACCAATACCTACTGAAGTATGGGTATACGCTGCTGCATTTAAAATAATGCCATCAAAATCAAAACCAACTTCATGTAATTTATCAATCAGCTCACCTTCAATATTTGATTGATAATAAACCAATTCTACGTTAGCATATTTCTTTTGTAAAGATTTAAAATAGTCTTCAAATGAAGCATCACCATAAATGGTAGTTTCACGTTTACCTAACAAATTTAAATTTGGTCCGTTGATTATGATAATTTTCATAGAGCAAATTTATCAAAAAAACTATACATTTGATTATGAATTGGAACGAATATTTACGTGACTATCAATTGTATTTAAAAATTGAACGAGGTTTATCTGCCAATTCAGTTGAAAATTACAGTAGAGATGTTCAAAAATTAATAGGTTTTTTAGTAGAAAATGACATTAAAATTTCTGCTAAAGCTATTACTGATGAAACTGTACAGCAATTTATTTATCAAATTTCTAAAGAAGTAAATGCCAGAAGTCAGTCTAGAATTATTTCTGGTCTACGTAGTTTTTTTGATTATCTGATTTTTGAAAAATATAGAACTGACAATCCTACTTCATTATTAGAAACTCCTAAAATTGGGAGGAAATTACCCGACACCTTATCCTTAAATGAAATTGATATTCTCATAAGTGCGATTGATTTAAGTACCAATGAAGGTGAACGTAACCGTGCCATGTTAGAAACACTTTACAGTTGTGGATTACGAGTTACAGAACTGATTTCTTTACAAATTTCTGATTTATTTTTTGATGAAGGCTTTATTAAAGTAACAGGTAAAGGTGATAAGCAACGTTTTGTACCCATTAATGTAGAGACTCAAAAATACATTAGTATTTACATGAAAGAAATAAGAACACATATTAAAGTCAAAAAAGGATTTGAAGATACCTTATTTTTAAACAGAAGAGGGAAAATACTTACTCGCAATATGGTTTTTATCATTATTAAAGAATTGGCAATCAAAGCAGAAATTGATAAAAAAGTGAGTCCGCATACTTTTCGTCATTCTTTTGCTACCCATTTACTAGAAAATGGAGCTGATTTACGTTCTATTCAACAAATGATGGGTCATGAAAGTATTACTACTACTGAAATTTATATGCACCTAGATAAAAGCTTTTTAAAAGGAGTCATTGAAAAATACCATCCTAGAAAATAAAAAATTTCTTGAAACCATCTATCCCCGAGGCAAGCCATA
>JAMONB010000131.1 GCA_027066745.1 Flavobacteriaceae bacterium | reverse complement strand
ATAAGTTTACAGGAAAAGAAGTTGTTAATATCATTCTTACAGATACTGGTAGAAAAATATTTAAAATATATACAGCCAATCATATTGGTGAAAAGTTAGGAATTATATTCAACGATAAACTCATTACGGCACCAGTAATTAATTCTGAAATTTCTGGCGGTAAAGTTCAGATAACTAATGGGTATGGAGATAATATTGAAGAATTATACACTTATTTAAAAAGGGCAATTGAATGTAAGGGAAGAGATCAATAATCTAAGATAATGAAGAATACAACTTTTTTAATATGTTTTGTTACACTTATTTCTTGTGATGTATTTACCTCAAAGAAAGGTTTTGATGAGAATAATTTAATCAAACCTGAGGATGTAGGCGTATATCATAAATTAAAGGAGGATAATATTAAAATTTATTTACCTCAAGGTTTTAAAGCGTTGACGGAAGATAAAATCAGAGAGTTTTTTAAGCAAATCGAAAATAAAGAGACTCGATATTTTTTTGAAAAATCATATGAGTCTCAACGCTTGATGAAAGGTAATATTTATAGTTTTTATAGTAATGAATATGCAAGTGAAATATCAATACAGACACTTCCTTATATGACTTTTAATAAAAGTAATGCCATAGAGTTACTTTATTATTTACGTAAAAGTTTTTTAGAGTATCAAAAGGTTACTGGGATTTACCATAATAAAATTAAAGCAACTTATTTTGGAGAAAAAACCTTGCAGTTTTTTAAAGCTAGATATAGGTTGACACGTTTTAATAGTTATAATGATGAGCAAGAAAAAGAGAATTATGAAATGTTTAAAATAGTTTATTTAATCACTTCAAAAAGGAAAACATTTATGATTACTATTATTACTCCTTTTGAAGAAAATTTTGATCCATTTATTCGGAAAATAAAGTTATAAATATGCCAAGAAAAAATATTCAACAGTTAACTTTAAAACACGAATCAGAAAACCAGAAGCCTAAAATATTTGGGCACGAAAATTTTGCTGCAGGTATTGCACCTTATTTACGTGGTCCCTATGCAACAATGTATGTAAAGAGACCGTGGACCATTAGGCAATATGCAGGTTTTTCAACTGCTGAAGAAAGCAATGCTTTTTATAGAAGAAATTTAGAAGCAGGTCAGAAAGGATTATCAGTTGCCTTTGATTTGGCCACGCATAGAGGCTATGATTCTGATCATGAGCGAGTGCAAGGTGATGTAGGTAAAGCAGGTGTTGCTATTGATTCGGTTGAAGATATGAAAGTACTATTCAATCAAATTCCGCTTGATAAAATGTCAGTTTCAATGACGATGAATGGAGCCGTTTTACCCATTTTAGCTTTTTATATAGTTGCAGCAAAAGAGCAAGGAGTTCGTGTTGAGCAATTGGCAGGAACCATTCAAAATGATATTCTTAAAGAATTTATGGTTAGAAATACTTATATCTATCCGCCAAAGGAGTCTATGAAAATTGTAGCTGATATTTTTGAATATACAAGTAAGTATATGCCAAAATTCAATTCAATTTCCATTTCTGGATACCATATGCAAGAAGCAGGTGCTACTCCTGAAATTGAGTTGGCATATACCTTAGCTGATGGTTTGGAATATTTAAGAACAGGTATTGAAACGGGAATGGATATTGATAGTTTTGCACCTAGATTGTCTTTTTTTTGGGGAATTGGAATGGAGCATTTTAAAGAAATAGCCAAATTGAGAGCAGGACGTTTGTTGTGGGCAAAAATCGTAAATCAATTCAATCCTAAAAATGAAAAATCATTGGCTTTACGTACACATTGCCAAACAAGTGGATGGAGTCTAACCGCACAAGACCCTTTTAATAATGTTGCCCGAACAGTTATAGAAGCAATGTCAGCAGTTTTTGGAGGCACTCAGAGTTTACATACCAATGCTTTGGATGAAGCCATTGCCTTACCTACAGATTTTTCTGCTAGAATTGCAAGAAATACACAGATTTATATTCAAGAAGAAACAAAAATTTGTAAGACAGTTGATCCTTGGGCAGGGTCTTATTTTGTAGAAGAACTGACGGCGTCAATTGCTGAAAAAGCATGGAAATTGATTGAAGAAGTAGAGGAATTAGGAGGAATGACTAAAGCAATAGAGCAAGGCATTCCTAAAATGAGAATTGAAGAAGCTGCAGCTAAAAAACAAGCTAGAATTGACAGTAGTCAAGATACTATTGTTGGAGTCAATAAATATCAGCTCAAAGAAGAAGATCCATTACATATTTTGGAAGTGGATAACAATGCTGTGCGAGATGTACAAATAGAGCAATTAACAAAGCTTAAAGCTAGTAGAAATAAACTTAAAGTAGAGGCTTTGTTGATGAAATTAACCAACTGTGCCAAATCAGGTGAAGGAAATTTATTAGCTTTGGCAATAGAAGCAGCTGAACAACGTGCAACCTTAGGGGAAATTTCTAATGCTTTAGAAAGTGTTTTTGGACGTTATAAAGCTACTATAAATTCAATTTCAGGAGTGTATAGTAAAGAAATAAAAGAAGATAAGTTTTTTAAAAAAGCGATTAAATTGGCAAATAAATTTGCTAAGAAAGAGGGGAGACGCCCTCGTATCATGGTTGCTAAAATGGGGCAAGACGGTCATGATCGTGGTTCGAAAGTAGTTGCAACTAGTTTTGCCGATTTAGGTTTTGATGTAGATATTGGTCCGTTGTTTCAAACTCCTAAAGAAGTAGCAAAACAAGCTGTTGAAAATGATGTTCATATTTTAGGAATTTCTTCTTTAGCTGCGGGTCATAAAACTTTAGTACCACAAGTTATTGCTGAGCTGAAGAAGTATGATAGAGAAGATATTATGATCATTGTAGGTGGAGTAATACCACCACAAGATTATCAATTTTTATTTGATGCTGGTGTGGTTGGTGTTTTTGGACCT
>JAMONB010000130.1 GCA_027066745.1 Flavobacteriaceae bacterium | reverse complement strand
ATAATAAATATGAAAAGTATGCGGTTCATAATTTTATCCAATGGGCTTTTATTAGATTTGTACGACCTAAAACCCCATTATAATTTTTGGTTGAAGCAAATCGGTTTTTTAAAATATTTTTCGTTTCAAATTAAATTCAAGTATAAATTTTATGAGTTGTTGTGCATAGTGCTACATTCCATTTGAAATTTTCTCCAGAATTCTATGACTATCTCCAAATTTACATAGAGCCTCACAATGTTCTTTTAAATCGGAGGTCAATATATATTTAATTGTAATTTTTCCATTTACTATTGAAGGTCTAGAAAGTTGAAATTTAACTTCATTTTCTCTTTTGTCAGGGATTATAATATATAGATTTGAGTTTTGATTAGGTAATGAAAAAGATAAATCAGAAAGTCTCAAAATACCAGAATAAATTGAAGTACTTTTTTCAACTTCAAATGCACAAACAATTTTATTTGAATCTTTTTCAAACCAAATAATATCAATTAATTTAACTGTATTTAAAGTTTCTTTTGGAATATCAATTTTCGGAAATTCTTTTAAGCTCAATGAAGAAAAGCTTTTTCCGTTAAATCCTTTAGAACGGTCATTACTTGCTGCAATTACATCATAATTTAATGCTTTCCCTATTTTTAAAAGGTGATATTGCATTTCGGAATGCAATTTTTTTTCCTCATTTTCCTCAATTACCTTTTTATGTCTTTTTTCTAATTTTTTTATAATTTTGGAACGTTCCTCATCACTCAAATTTGGTTGATTTTCAATAAATAGATTATAATTACCAACTTCAAAAAGTAAACCACAAAACGCTCCCAAGTCATTAGAAAGTAGCTTTTTATATTTTTGATTTTGTTGAATTATTATTTCTCTCATTTTTAAATACTCTTTCCAAGAACCTAGTTTAATTTTTTCATTAAACAGCATATTAAATCCTCTTACCATAGCAGTGTTAAAAGGAGGGATAATAGTAGGGTGGAGGAAATAAAGAATATTTGTTAAAGCAGGTCCAACTCCTTTTATTTTAAGTTGGTCAAGGGAAATAATTTCTTTAATTAATTGATTTTCGTTGGTTGCATTAATACAACTTTCTAAAAATTTCCCAAAAGCTTGTTTGTTATTTTGATTTTCATAAATATCAGGTATTCGTAGTTTTGGTTTCCAATAAAAAGGATGAGAGGCTCCTTCAAATACTTGTTTCTGTTCAGTTATGCAAGAAAGTACAAATTCTAACGAGCTCCCTTTGAAATCATTTGGGAATTTATTCTCATAAATGTCCTTAATAATTTGATATACTCCTCTCCGAATTGAGCGAAATGCTTTTAATCTTTCTTCATTTTCAATAAACCAAGTTTGGTACACTAAATCAGAATTTTCCTTATACTGATTGATTAATTTTTCCATTGAATTATTTTTTCGGGCATTATGCACATTGGTTTTTTATAAGATTTGTGCGACTGAAAAATCTGAGATTTTCAGTGGTAGCAAATCGTTAGTTGAATGTTTGTCGGTTTTTTATTTAGTTTAAATGTAAGCATAAACTTTATGAGTTGGTGGCAACTGGCATTAATCAGTTTATATTAAAGATTTCTGTATTTAATCCGACAAATATTTTATTAAAGGCAAAAGCCCTATCATCATTTTCCAAGTTTGTTTTATCCAAGAAATCGCTTATAATATTTCTTACTTCTCTTTGCTTTTTATGTGAGATTCTTTCGGATATTTCAATCGTTAATCTACTAAATATAATTAATTTAAAATTGCTACCTTTTAGTCTTTCACCAATTAATTCCCACCAGAGTTTATCAGATTCACCAATTGAAGAACCAAAAACACAAATTAAATTTGCTCTAGCAATCTCTCTTTTACCCCAATCATCAATTGTATGTTTAATAGCTTGGTTACAATCTGGTTTAACAATTGTTTCTTTTATATCGATATCATTGTGAAACGATTGATTTTTTACTTGAGATAAATCATTTACACCCATAACCATTCTATTATCTATATAGCCGTGAATATGTTCAATTCTTTCTAATTTTGCTATCTTATTATGCCTAGTTTTACCAATTTCTATATTATTATGTTTTTCTCCAAATATATTCTCAATTGAGTTTGTATAATTATATGTTATAATGTTAATTTTGCAATCATTTGTTGCCCATTGACTTTTATATTTACTTATTTCGTTTTTATCAGCTTGTAATAAGTAATTCTCTGGAAATATTAAATCATTTTGAAATTTGTCTTTATCAATATTATCAAAATCAGTTTTATTTTCTTGGGATTTTAAATATGCTGCAAGTTGTATACCTAAATCTTCAATTACAATATCCAGTTCATTAGAATTCTTTAGGTTTTCGGTGTAATCTCCTAAAGCTAACTCTAAATCAGACCAATTCTTATGTTTATCTGTAATGTTTCTTTTTAAGGATTGTAAGATTGAATTATCAGTTTCTATCTTTTGATAATATTTATAAAAATCACTATAACTAGTTTTCATTCCTAAATTTAAATCAAAACCATTTCCAAAAAGATATAATATATTCATTTAGATTTTTTTGTCTGCTAGCTTGTTGCCAACTTGCATTAACACAACAAAAAGTGTCGTTTTAGATAAACAAATAAATATTTTTTTATTGGCTATTTTGTGTGTTTTTTGCAATTTATTGTTCTCTAAAGTACATAAAATATTTAATATACCCTTTTTAAATGGGGAGAATAATTGAACCTATTGTTGTAATGAATTTTTAGTTTAAAAGACTTCTGTTTAAGATGTAATAAAAATTGGTTTAAAACTTAAAAACTCTTGAAAATCAAACGATTAACAAGAGTTTTAGTACTGAAGACGGGACTTGAACCCGTACGGGCCTTACAGCCCACTGGATTTTAAGTCCAGCGTGTCTACCAATTCCACCACTTCAGCAT
>JAMONB010000129.1 GCA_027066745.1 Flavobacteriaceae bacterium | reverse complement strand
TGAAACTGATAGTATTTCTAATTTCTGGTCTAAACTCCATTTCTTGTATTTCATATCTCTAATGTATTGATTTGAAATTTAAAATATCACTCCGAACTTATTGGGGGCTAAACTAGTACAAGATGTTTCCGAACAAAACAATTATATTTCTTGCGGATTTAAAGTCAAATCTGAAATTGTAATTCCTATTTTTATCAAGGGTAAAAACATTGGACAAATTGATGTCGATTCGCATACCACCCATCCTTTTACGGAAAAGGACACAGAATTATTAGAATTTGTTTGTCTAGAAGTTGCTAAATTCAACCTATTGTCAATTATAGAAGGTAACTGTTGATAAAATGTTCATTATTTACACCCCTACTTTTGGTGATTAAACTATTGTGTTTTAGTATTTTTGCAAAAAATCACATCACAAAAATGAGCAATCAAAAGAAAGCAAAATCAGCATTAATTTCAGTATTTCACAAGGACGGACTAGCTCCAATTGTCCAAAAGTTTAAAGAGTTAGGTATCATTATCTATTCTACTGGTGGCACAGAAAAATTTATCAAAGAATTAAGTATTGATGTTGCTCCTGTAGAACAACTCACTTCTTATCCTTCAATTTTAGGAGGAAGAGTAAAAACATTACATCCAAAAATATTTGGAGGCATTCTATCTAGACGTGAAAATGCAGGAGATGTTTCTCAATTAAGAGAGTTTGAGATTCCTGAAATAGATATTGTTATTGTTGATTTATATCCTTTTGAAAAAACGGTAGCTTCTGGTGCTTCTGAACAAGAAATTATTGAAAAAATTGATATTGGTGGTATTTCTCTCATCAGAGCTGCTGCTAAAAATTTTAAAGATGTAATTTGCGTTTCTTCTATGGAGCAATACAGTGAGTTTTTAGAAATCATTACTGAACAAAATGGAGAAACAACACTTGAGCAACGTAAAAATTTCGCTGCAAAAACATTTAATATTTCCTCCCATTATGACACTTCAATTTTTAACTATTTTAATACTGACCACAACATTGCTGCTTTAAAAATTAGCGAAACAAATGGTAAAGTATTACGTTATGGTGAAAACCCACATCAAAAAGGATTTTTCTTTGGTGATTTTGATGATATATTTACCAAACTACACGGTAAAGAATTGTCTTACAACAATTTATTAGATGTAGATGCTGCTGTAAATTTAATGAATGAGTTTAAAAATGAAGCCCCAACTTTTGCCATCTTAAAACACAATAATGCTTGTGGATTTGCTCAACGAAACACTCTGCTACAAGCCTACAATGATGCACTTGCTGGTGACCCTACCTCTGCTTTTGGAGGTGTTTTAATTGCAAATACAGCAATTGATGCTGACACAGCAGTAGAAATTCATAAATTATTTTGTGAAGTCGTTATTGCTCCATTGTTTAATGAGACTGCTCTTGAAATATTGAAAGGCAAAAAAAATAGAATTCTTTTAATTTTAAAAGATATTAAGTTACCAGAAACCATTACCAGAAGCTGTTTAAACGGTACTTTGATGCAATTTAGAGACAACAAAACGGATAATATTAAAGATTTAGCAACAAAAACTACCGTTTCACCTAATAATAATGAAATTGAAGATTTAATTTTTGCCTCAAAAATTTGCAAACACACAAAATCAAATACTATTGTTTTAGCTAAAAACAAGCAACTTTTTGCAAGCGGAACAGGACAAACATCTCGTGTAGACGCTTTAAATCAAGCAATTACAAAAGCTCGCCATTTTAAATTTGACTTAAATAATGCTGTTATGGCTAGTGATGCCTTTTTCCCTTTTCCAGATTGTGTAGAAATTGCAAAACAAGCAGGAATCAATGCTGTAATACAGCCTGGAGGTTCTATTAAAGATCAATTATCAATTGATTATTGCAATAATAATAATATGTCAATGGTTTTTACAGGAACACGCCATTTTAAACATTAATTTTATTAACTTTGGCAATTCGCAATTTTAAATAACCCAAATTAAAATAACTCTATGGGATTTTTTGACTTCTTAACAGAAGATATTGCAATTGATTTAGGAACGGCAAATACACTTATCATTCATAATGGTAAGGTTGTAATTGACAGTCCTTCAATCGTTGCAAAAGACCGAACTACAGGCAAAATTATTGCTATTGGAAAAAAAGCCAATCTTATGCAAGGTAAAACGCATGAGAATATTAAAACTATTAGACCTTTAAAGGATGGTGTTATTGCAGACTTTGAAGCTTCTGAGCAAATGATAAAGGAGTTTATAAAACAAATTCCTTCTATTAAAAAACGCTTTTTCTTCCCTCCCTCTCTACGAATGGTAATTTGTATTCCTTCTGGTATTACTGAAGTTGAAAAGCGAGCAGTAAGAGATTCTGCTGAGCATATGAACGCCAAAGAAATTTATTTAATTCATGAACCAATGGCAGCTGCTGTAGGTATTGGTATAGACATTATGCAACCTAAAGGAAATATGATTATAGATATAGGTGGGGGTACAACTGAAATTGCAGTTATTGCTCTTGGTGGTATTGTTTGTGATAAATCTATAAAAGTTGCAGGTGATGTATTTACCAATGATATTGCGTATTATATGCGTACACAACACAACCTATATGTAGGCGAAGCTACCGCAGAAAACATTAAGATTGTTGTAGGTGCTGCAACCGAAGATCTTGACAATCCGCCAGATGACATTTTAGTTCAAGGTAGAGATTTACTAAGCGGAAAACCTAAACAAATAAAAATTTCTTATAGAGAAATTGCAAAAGCTTTAGACAAGTCTATCTTAAGAATAGAAGATGCTGTTATGGAAACACTTTCTCAAACACCACCAGAACTAGCTGCTGACATTTACAATACAGGAATCTATTTAGCAGGTGGAGGGTCAATGTTAAGAGGTCTAGACAAAAGGCTTTCTCGTAAAACAGATTTACCAGTTTATGTTGCTGAAGACCCATTAAGAGCAGTTGTTAGAGGTACTGGCATAGCTCTGAAAGACCTTGAGAAGTACCAAATTGTTTTGATGAAATAGTAAAGTCTCTATAAATATATGCAACAGATTATAAGTTTTATAATTAAGTATAAGTATTTTATACTTTTTATGTTACTTGAAATTATTGCCCTTAATTTTACTGTACAAAGTCATTCTTACCACAAAAGTAAGTTTGTTAATTCTGCAAATTTATTGACTGGAAATATCTATAACAAAATACATTCTTTCAAACAATACACCAGCCTTAAAGAACATAATCAACAATTATTAGAAGAGAACACACGTTTAAAAAACAAGCTCTCAAGAGTATCGATAGACGACACTCATAATACAAGATCTATTATTGATTCTGTAAAGTATTTTCAAAAATACAGTTATACTTTTGCTAATGTTATCAATAACCAATACCATAAAAAATACAACTACTTAACTATTAATATTGGATCAGAAAAAGGGGTTGAACCTGATCAAGGTGTTATCAATAGTAAAGGAATTATCGGAATTACAAATACAACTTCTAAAAATTACGCTACAGTATTATCCATTTTAAATGAAAATTCCAAAATAAACGTAAAATTACTTAATAGTATGCATTTTGGTACTTTAATTTGGAACAGTAAAGATTACAACACACTCCAATTGATTGACCTACCTATTCAGGCAAACATAAAAGAAGGAGATACTGTTATTACAGGTGGCAGATCAACCATATTCCCTAAAGGAATACCTGTAGGCACTATCATAAAATTCAATAAAGAGAATAACTCTTACAAGGCTATCGATATTAAATTATTTAATGACATGAGTGCTATAGGACCAGTATATATCATTACTAATTTTGATCGAGATGAGATTATCAATTTAGAAGAAAATGCACACTAATGAATGACCTGATTAAAAATAGCCTGTTATTTATTGCCCTACTATTAATTCAAGTTGTTGTATTAAATAACATTCTGTTTTTTGGATATATTAACCCCTTCTTATACATACTTTTCATAATTGTTTTCCCCCTACGAAGAGATAGAGGGCTACTTTTAGTATTAAGTTTTTTACTAGGTTTATTTATCGACTTCTTTTCAGACTCTGGAGGTATTAATGCTGCAGCTTCATTGGCTATTGCCTACATAAGACTTCCTTTATTAAAAGGTTTATTAAGAAAATCTGAAATAGATTTTTTAGTATTTAAAGTTACTAAATTACCTTTTTCAAAATTAATAAACTACATAGTGGTACTAACAGTTACACATCATTTTATTCTTTTTAGTTTAGACTATTTTAAATTTTCTGAAATACTAACAATTCTTTCAAGAACAATTTTAACCAGTATTTTTACCATTATATTAATCATATTGAGTTTATTATTAATTAATAAAAGTAAATAAATGGAAAAAAAACACTTGGCATATTTTTCTATTTTATTGGTAGGTCTTTTGTTGATCATTAGGCTATTTTATATCCAGATAATAGACACTAAATACAAACCTTCTCCATTAAACAACTCTGCTATTGCTGTAAAATACGACTATCCTGAGAGAGGCTTTATTTATGATAGAAATGGAGTTTTAATAGTTGCTAATCAACCTTCTTATGACATCATGATTGTACCTCGTGATGTCAAACCATTAGATACTTTAGAGTTTTGTAGACTTTTAAAGATTTCTAAAAAAGATTTTTTAAAAAAGTACAAAAAATCAAGAATTTATTCTCCCAGAATACCATCAGTATTTTTAGCCCAATTATCAAAAAATGACTATGCATATTTACAAGAAAAAATGTATAAATACAAAGGTTTCTTTATTCAAAAGCGTACCCTACGGCAATACCCTTTAAAATCTGCCGCTAATGTATTAGGATATATTGGAGAGGTCAACAATGCTTTATTAAGTAAAAACAGTTACTATCAACAAGGAGAATTAATCGGTATAAATGGAGTTGAAAAACAATATGAAGAAGCTCTAAGAGGTGTAAAAGGTGTAAAATTCATTCAAAGAAACCGGTTTAACAAAGAAATTGGTCCCTATAAGGGAGGGGTTTATGACACGTTAGCTACAGTAGGTAAAGATGTTACCATCACTTTAGATATTAAGCTACAAAAATATGCAGAAGATTTAATGGCCAATAAAAGAGGTGGTATTGTAGCCATTGAACCCTCTACAGGTGAAATATTATCTTTAGTATCAAGCCCAACATACGACCCTAATTTATTAGTAGGTAGAGAACGTTCAAAGAACTACACCAGATTATTTCTTGACAAAGACAATAATCCTTTATATGACAGAAGTTTATTAGCTCAATACCCACCAGGGTCGCCATTTAAAATCATCAATGCCTTAATTGCATTACAAGAGCAAGTAATAACTACTGAAACTCCATTTTATTGTCATGGTGGTTTTAGATATGGTAGAAGTTCTAAAGCGTTTATGAAATGCCATTGCGGTACACATGGTGCTCCTGTCAAGTTAGATAAAGGTATTTACAAATCTTGCAATTCATATTTTGCTAACACCTATAAAAAAATCATTGAAAAATATCCAACTTCATCAGAAGGTATGAAAGTTTGGAGTGATCATGTGAAAAGCTTTGGCTTGGGTAATTTTTTAAACAATGACCTCTCAACTGGAGTAAAAGGAATTGTCCCTGATGAAAATTTATACAATCGGTTTTATCCTAATTTTAAATGGGGAGCTTCTACAACTATTTCTAACGCTATTGGTCAGGGTGAAATATTAACCACCCCTATACAATTAGCAAATATGACAGCAATAGTAGCCAATAAAGGACTTTATTACACACCTCACATCATCAAAAAAATAGACAATAAACCTATTAAAATTGATAAATTCACTACTCCAAAAAGGACAACGATAGACTCTAAATACTTCCCGCCTATTATTGAGGGCATGTTTCATGTTATTGAAAACCCAGGTGGTACAGCAAGATGGTCAAGAGTTGAAGGTATAGAAATTTGTGGAAAAACAGGTACAGCAGAAAATTCACACGGGCAAGATCATTCTATTTTTGTTGCTTTTGCTCCTAAAGACAATCCGAAAATTGCAATTGCTGTATTTGTAGAAAATGGATATTGGGGCTCAAGATGGGCAGGACCAATTGCTACCTTAATGATTGAAAAGTACCTTAATGGCCAAACCAACAGACCACGAGAAGAAAAACGTATGTATGAAGGTAGTTTACAAGATGAATATGACAAACAACTTTTAAAAATAGCACTTGAGAAAGAGACAAAATAACATATTCGCAGGTATTGATTGGATTTTAGTATTGTTTTTTATCGTGCTTATTTTTTTAGGATGGATAAATATTTATGCAGCTTCCGTAACAAATACTAGTGGCGAAATTTTAGATTTTTCAACTCGTTATGGCAAACAAATACAATGGATTGGATTAAGCCTCGTTTTAATTATTATTATTATTTCTATTGACGCTAAATTTTACGAACGTTTTTCAGGTGTTTTTTACATTGCCTCTATGCTTAGTTTGGCTGGGTTATTTGTATTCGGAACATCAGTTAATGGTGCCACCTCATGGTACAATTTAGGTTTTAGCAGTATACAACCCTCAGAGTTTTCTAAAGTAGCAACTGCATTGGCTCTTGCAAATTTTTTAAACGAACCCAATAGAGATCTAAGCAATTTTAAAACTCAATTGAGTACATTTCTAATTCTTTTAATTCCTGCTGTATTGATAACATTACAACCAGACGCAGGTTCTGCTCTTATCTACTTCTCATTAATATTTGTATTATACAGAGAAGGATTACCTGCTTATTATTTAATCATAGGGTTTTTAGCTATCTTTCTTTTTTTAATCACCTTAACGTTAGGCTTTAAAAGTTCAATTATTATAATTTTTTCTTTAATAACACTATTAATTGTGTACCTTTTAAATACCAAAAAATTTCATCTCAATAGAGAATGGCCAAAAGTTTTAATTCTATATGCTGTCATTGGTTTCTTTCTGTTTAGTGTAGATTATGTATTTAATAATATCTTTGAGCAAAGACATCGTGATAGATTCAGTATAGTTTTAGGCGAAAATTCAGACACCAAAGGTATCGGCTACAACACAAACCAGTCAATGATTACTATTGGTTCTGGCGGACTTACAGGTAAAGGTTTTTTAGAGGGAGATAGAACTCAAGGAAGTTTTGTACCTGAACAAGACACTGATTATATTTTTAGCACAGTAGGTGAAGAGTGGGGCTTTATTGGTAGTAGTGCGGTAATCATTATTTTTATTGCCTTTATTTTACGTATAATAAGAGTTGCAGAAAGACAAAAATCAAAATTTAGTCGCGTTTTTGGTTACTCTATAGCTACAATATTCTTTTTCCATTTTATGATAAATATCGGTATGGTTATAGGCTTACTACCTACTATAGGCATTCCTTTACCATTTTTTAGCTATGGAGGGTCATCACTATGGGGGTTTACCATTCTATTATTTATTTTTATTAGGCTAGATGCCGACAGAACTTATGAATGGTAATTGAATAATGACACCTATTTAAAGAAGTTAAAAAAAGTAGGTTTTTTATTACTTTTATGTTTCTTTGATACTGTTAAAGGAGGGGATTTAGATAAATGATTCTTAAGTTGTATATAATCTTTTTCATTTATTTCTATAAAACCATCCCATTTCTTACTTTCTTCAACAAAATTTGAAACTTTTTCATAAGCTGCTACTTTATATTCTAATTGGGTACATGATAAAAGCATCCGTAAAGACAAACTATACATATGTATAGCTTCACTTCCAAATAAAACGTATGTTGGTTCTTCTAATAATTTCCTCTCCATCTTTTTACTTTTATTATAAAACAACTAAAAAGTAAAAAGTCCTATTTCTTTTTTTAATTTGCACATTTTGATACAAAATACGAATAGAAATAAATGGCTATAACAAAAAAGGCTGTCTTTCTCAGACAGCCTTTTAATAAATTATGTATTCTAAATTAAATAGAAGCAACAAGTTTTGTCAACTTAGACTTGATATTAGCTGCTTTATTTTTATGAATAATTTTATTTTTAGCTAATTTATCTACCATAGCCACCACTTTTGGTAATTGATTTTCAGCATCCTTTTTCTTTTCAGTTCCTCTTAACGCTTTAATAGCATTTCTTACAGTAGTATGCTGTAATTTATTTCTTAAACGTTTCGCTTCGTTACTTCTAATTCTCTTTAATGCCGACTTATGATTTGCCATTGTATCTTAATTTGTTTGTTTATTTGTTTGTTCAACAAATACTATTTTATTGTAGTCCGTAGGGGAATCGAACCCCTGTTACCAGGATGAAAACCTGGCGTCCTAACCCCTAGACGAACGGACCATACTTTACACTTTATCTTCTAAAGCGAGTGCAAAAATAAAACAATTTTTCAACTCTGCAAGTGTTTTTAAAAAAATTAATAGGCTTTTGCAAAAAGCACTCTTCTTTGAGAAGGTTTTCCTGAAAGAACACAACTTCCTTCTTTGATATCATTATCTAAAGGAATACAACGTATGGTTGCTTTTGTTAGCTGTTTTATTTTCTCTTCAGTCTCCTCTGTTCCATCCCAATGTGCCGATACAAACCCTCCTTTATTTTCTAATATTTGTTTAAATTCATCAAAAGTATCTGCTTTTGTAACATGATTATTTCTAAATTCCATTGCTTTATGCAATAAACTTTCCTGAATTTCTACTAAT
This sequence comes from Flavobacteriaceae bacterium, assembly GCA_027066745.1. Taxonomy (GTDB): domain Bacteria; phylum Bacteroidota; class Bacteroidia; order Flavobacteriales; family Flavobacteriaceae; genus Aureibaculum. The sequence goes on along the minus strand of JAMONB010000129.1, from coordinate 4,829 downwards.
AACTTATCAACCACATCAACCAGCTCATCTTGTTTTATAATTTCTTTAGTTAAGGTATCTCGTCTAGCCAACTCAACTGTCTCGTTTTCAATATCACGTGGACCAATTGCAATCCTCAATGGCACTCCTTTAAGTTCATATTCTGCAAACTTCCAACCTGGTTTATGGGTATCTCTATTGTCAAACTTTACTGTAATTCCTTTTTCTCTTAAACCCTCAATTATAGGTTGTATCTTTTCAGAGATACTGTTTAATTGTTCCTCTCCTTTATATATTGGGATAATTACAACCTGTATTGGAGCTAATTTTGGTGGTAAAACCAACCCCAAATCATCAGAATGCGTCATAATCAAAGCCCCCATTAATCGAGTTGAAACTCCCCAAGAAGTTGCCCAAACGTATTCTTTCTTTCCTTCTTTTGAAGCAAACTTCACATCAAATGCTTTTGCAAAATTTTGACCTAAAAAATGTGATGTACCCGCTTGCAATGCCTTTCCATCTTGCATTAATGCTTCAATAGTGTACGTTTCTAATGCTCCTGCAAAACGCTCTGAATCTGTTTTTGTACCTTTAATAACCGGCATAGCCATAAAATTCTCAGCAAAATCAGCATAAACTCTTTGCATCAGTTCTGCCTCTGTTATTGCTTCACTTTTTGTTGCATGTGCAGTATGCCCTTCTTGCCATAAAAATTCAGATGTTCTTAAAAATAATCGTGTACGCATTTCCCAACGGACTACATTTGCCCATTGATTAATCAATAAAGGTAAATCTCTATATGATTGTATCCATTTTTTATAGGTATCCCAAATAATGGTTTCAGAAGTTGGTCTAACAATCAATTCTTCTTCTAGTTTCGCTTTTTCATCAACAACAATTTTACCATTCTCGTCATTTTTCAATCTATAATGGGTAACTACGGCACATTCTTTTGCAAAGCCATCAACATGACTGGCTTCTTTACTAAAATAAGATTTTGGTATTAATAAAGGAAAATAAGCGTTTTGATGTCCAGTTTCTTTAAACATCCTATCTAATTCGGCTTGCATTTTTTCCCAAATAGCAAATCCATAAGGCTTGATTACCATCATACCTCTCACTCCTGAATTTTCTGCTAAATCGGCTTTTACAACCAATTCATTATACCATTTGGAATAATCTTCGTTTCTTTTTGTTAAATTTTTACCCATAAGTTTAATTTGGCATAGAAATTGTGATAAGATTAACACAAAATATATGTATTGCAAAACTAATTATATTTTGTAACTTAGAACAATTAAATATTACCCAATATGAAAAATAAAAACAGCAACAGTAAAAAAGCCTTCTTCTTCTCCTTAATAGGATTAGTTTTCTTAGGCTTATCTTCATGTGGCACTTATCAAAGTACTACTTATGATGACGACGGAATATATGCTTCAAGCAACACTCCAAGACAAGTTGCTGTTGAAGAAACACAACCTACTAGTAATAAATACCAAGACTACTTTAGAAGAGAGGCTGAAAAGTATGAAGGTATTGGTGAAGATGATATTTTTACTGATGTTGACTCTTATAGTTATAATGATGAGGAATATTATGATGAGGAGCTTACTACAGGAAACTCACCTTGGGAATATACTGATAATGTTACCGTAAATATCCATACTGGTTTTGGTGGTTTTGGCGACTTTTATGATCCTTTTTATTTTGGGTATGGTGGCTTTGGACATGGATTTGGTGGTTTTTATAACCCATATTGGTATGGAGGTCTTAGAAATGGATTTGGCGGTTTTTATAACCCATATTGGTATGGAGGTTTTAGAAATGGATTTGGTGGTTTTTACAACCCATATTGGTATGGAGGTTTTAGAAATGGCTATAACAATTATGGTTACAATAATTATGGCTACAACAATTATTCATACGGAAGAAGATATGCTAACAATACGAGTAGATTAGGAAACAGAAGTGCTTATAGCAGAAGATCGTCTACAACCAGTGACGCCTCTAGAAGAATTGCTGGAGTGTCTTCAAGAAGAGCATCGACTACAAACAGAAACCTTAATAATGCTAACAGAAGAAGATCAACAAGTACAAGAAGAACTTCTACTGATGTCAGACGTAATAATTCATCTATAAGAAATTCTTCAACAACGAGAAGATCAAACACACCTAGAGAAAATTCATCTGTAAGAAGAAATCATACACCTAGAAGCTCTGGCATTCAAAGAAGTTCTAATGATAGAAATAGATCAAGTACAATAAGAAGGTCTAATACGCCTAGAGATAATTCATCAGTAAGAAGAAGTCATACACCTAGAAACTCTGGCGTTCAAAGAAGTTCAAGTAATAGAAGCACTTCTTCTTCAAACAGCGTAAGATCTACTTCTCCAAGAAGAAATACAAGTACACGTTCCACAAACAGAAGCACTACTAGAAGTCGTACTCCATCTAGGAATTCATCTTCAAGCAGAGCAAGAAGCAGTACTCCTTCTAGAAGCTATAGTCCTTCAAGAAGCAGTTCTTCAAGATCGTCTTCTAGAAGTAGTGGCTCTAGAAGTAGTGGCTCTAGAAGACGCTAAATTTTTAAAATTTTCCCGCTCTTATTTTACAGTGCGGGAATAATTTAACACATAAAAACTGGAAAAATATTTTTTCAGAATCTCACAAAAAACACAAATGTATGACACGAGTAAACAAATCATTTTCTCTAAAAAGAAATGTCTATTTGCGAACTGCACGTGACTTATAAAAAACAATAAATACAAACGCATGAAAAAAATTATATTTTTAATAGGTGGGTTACTACTATCCTCTTTAGCAATTAACGCTCAAGTAATAAGTAACTTTGACGGTGCTGTATTATTCTCTGATGAGGACAATAACGGTACAGCTAGATATAACGCCATGAGCGGAGCTTTTGGAGCCTTAGGCGGTGATTTATCTGCTACAGATATTAACCCTGCTGGTTTATCTGTATTCAATCATACTGAAGCTGCAGTTACCTTAGGACTAAGAAATACTGACATTTCAACAAGTTTTTACGGCACAAGGACTGCTAATAATAATAGTTACATGAATATGACTCAAGCTGGTGCTGTTTTAGTCTTTAACAATCCTTTAAGTTTAAATTGGACAAAATTTGCCTTAGGCATCAACTACTCAGTAGCTAAAGATTATGAAAATGACTATAATGTCAATGGTAATAGTGGTATAGCCAATTTTATTATTGGCCCTTCTGGCACAAGTGATTTAAGCCTTGATCCTTATTTAAATTATGATGATGATACTACTAATGATATTTTTTATGATAATGTAAGCGGTCAGTTTTTTGGAAACTATACAGATGGTCAAAATGAAAAAACCACCATTTCATTCGCTGCACAATACAATGATAAATTCCATATAGGTTTGGGTATTGTTACGCATAGATTAGAATATTATCAAAAAGCCTTATTTGAACATTCTAGTAATGATGGTAATAATAATTTATTAGATGCTTCATTTCAACAAGAATTAAAAACCTATGGTCAAGGAGCTGCACTAAATATTGGAATTATTGTAAAACCTACTCAAGAATTAAGACTCGGGTTTGCTTTTCAAACACCAACTTGGTACAATTTAACTGAAGAGTTTACTGAAGATTTAGAAATTAAAGTAAGTAATAATTCTAACATTTACCGTGAGCCTGAAAATACTAGTATTAATGTTTTTGAATACGACATCGTTACTCCTGCAAAAGCTACAGCAAGTATCGCTTATCTATTCGGAAAGGAAGGTTTAATTAGTTTAGATTATACTTTTAAAAATTATACAAAGACCAAATTAAAGCCATCTAGTGAGTTTGTTGATGCAAATAATTTAGTCTCAACTGAATTACAAAACACCTCTGAACTTAGATTGGGAGCAGAATGGCGTGTAAGTAAAATAGTAAGCTTAAGAGGTGGTTATTATTACAAACAAAGTCCTTATTCAGCTGCTATTGATTCTGACCATGTTAAAGGATTTTCTTTAGGTACAGGCTTTAAGTTTGGCAACACCAAATTAGACTTAGCCTATCAAAAATCAAGCAATACTGGTGTGTATGGATTTGTAAGTGATTTAAACGCTGCTGAATTAGATATAAATACAGGAAAAGTTACAGCAACCTTAGTTATAGGTTTGTAATAATTTAGAATTATTAATACACAAAACCCAAAGTGTAAGTTATAAAACTTAAGCTTTGGGTTTTTATATATTTTTCAATTCTCTACCGCTCAAAATTCGAGCTCAACATTATAATTTTAAATTGGTATAACAATTCTCTTTAAATCATAAAAAAAATCATTCAGAATAACACGACAATCAACACTACATCTCTAATGCTTTTTTAGGATCATTATCCATTAAGATTTCAACAGGGTTTTCTAAAGCTTCTTTAATCGCCACTAAAAAACCTACAGATTCTTTTCCGTCAATAATTCTATGATCATAAGATACCGCAACATACATAATAGGTTGTATGACTACTTTACCATCAACCGCCATTGGTCTATTTACAATATTATGCATTCCTAAAATAGCACTCTGTGGTGGGTTGATAATTGGCGTTGATAGCATAGACCCAAATACACCTCCGTTTGTAATGGTAAATGTACCTCCTGTCATTTCATCAATAGTAATATCTCCATCTCTTGCACGGATAGCTAAACGTTTCACTTCACTCTCCACACCTTTAAAAGTAAGTTTTTGAGCATCTCTTATTACAGGAACCATTAATCCCTTAGGCCCAGAAACCGCTATTGATATATCTTGAAAATCATAAGACACTTTAAAATCGCCATCAATCATTGAATTAACATCCGGAA
>JAMONB010000128.1 GCA_027066745.1 Flavobacteriaceae bacterium | reverse complement strand
TGTGTTACAAAAAAAAGCTAAAGAATATGAACTGCTTGGAGCTATTTATCCATCAGTCAATAAAGCTTTAGTAGCTGCTGAAAAGAATGCAAAAAAAACAGATTTTATTTTTGTAGGTGGCAGTACATTTGTGGTGGCAGAGGTGGTTTAAATCTTGGTTTGTGAACTATTTCACTGAGTTACACAGAGAACGAGCAGCGTTGCTTAAAGAAAACAGTTTAAAGATGTTTATGAGGCTATTAACTACCTACTTAAAAAAGACAAACAAGAAACCAAACACAAAGAACGTAAATGGATAGGGTTTTAAAAATAATAAAATGTGGGAAAAGAAACAAAATACAATATAATTAATATTCTAAGCTATCAATTATACGAAATAGAGCGTTTAATTAAAAAAGATGTAGAGCGTGGAGATATGATTTACAATTATTTCATTAATGAAAATAAATGTAAGTTGTTAGATTTTTACCAGTTAGAAACCTATTTAACTAAAACTAAAATAGAAAATTTAGCTTCTTTAGAAAGCATGAATAATTTATGCATAAGAATAAACAATTTATGGAATGATGATTTAAAAAAACTTGAATGTAAGAAATTAGAAAATCCGTTTACAATAAAAGAACCTTTATTTAATAGTTGGATAGATTTTTATGCTATTTATATTTCAAAAATTGAATTTCATTATTGCATAACTAAAGAAGATAAAAAAGAACTTTTACTTAACACAAATAAACATTATACACTTGCAAGTATTAATGCTAAATGTATAGAAATTAGAAATACTTTAAAATCATTTTACCCTAGTCTAAGATTAAAAGAAGACTCAAAACAGTATTATATTCAATATCAAAATTTTAAACATTTAAAATTTACCCCAAAAATTTACCCAATTTATCAATACGATGAAATGAGTGATATTTTCAATAAGCACGCATTAGACTGTAAATATATTTTTGAGAATCTAAATAGAAAAGAGCAAAACACCTTTAAAAACCACGTAATAGATAACTTAATTGAAGTTGAAAATATTCAAATACACGAAGAATTTAAAAAACTATTATCTAATATAATTGCTTATTGTAGGAATAATTTTAATGAACCTCAAAAACCTACTGAAAATAATAAAACCTCAACCAAATCACCAAGTGAAGGAGAAAACAACTTAACAGTTTCCACAATAGAAGATTGGTTATTTGAATTTAAAGAACAAGAAATTTTAAAAGAAAAACATTACAAAAATTTAGTTACTGCACTTGATTGTTATTTTGAAAAAGGAACGTTTCCAGTATTAGAGAATAAAATAAAAGTTGGTAGAGTTAATAAAAAACGATTTGGATGGGTCTTAAATAGAATATTCCATGCAGAGGGCAAAGGTATTGAGATTAATTTATTGAGGTTTGCAAAAAATAATATTTCAATTTTTGAAGACGTTAATTTTGATGAAAATAATTTACAAAAAAGCAATTTATACAAGTATTTTACAACTACGACTGAGCAACACAGAAAACACTAAAAACACTTTTTAGACCACCAAAAACACTTTACATTTTTGTCTCAAAATAATGAGATAAGATGAAAAAAATATCAAAAAAACAATTAGTAAACTTAATTGACGAGCGTACCCAAAAAGCATTAAAAGAATTCAAAAAAGAACATACTAAACAGCTTTTAGCTAAGAAAAGAAATGACTGTAACTTTCTTAAAATGGTATTATATCTGTTGCGTTATATAATCCTATTTTCATAAATTTTTTATTAAGAATTATTTTCTTCCTTTTTAAGGAGGAGTAGGCACGTCACAAACGTGTTCGGAGTGGTTTGAGTCTAAAGACCTAACAGGTTTTTAAAACCTGTTAGGTCTCATTGTTTCCTGTTTCAATGAGTTACACAGAGAACTCACAGCGTTGCTAAATAGAAATAAATAGTTTTATCAAAAAACCTTTGTCAGAATTAAAAACTAATTTATATTTGCATCCCATTTAGGGCAATTAGCTCAGTTGGTTCAGAGCACCTCGTTTACACCGAGGGGGTCGGGGGTTCGAATCCCTCATTGCCCACATCAATCGAAAAATCCGCACACTAGTGCGGATTTTTTTATTTATACAACATCCTAAAGCTTGCTTTTAAGGATGTTGTATAAATAAAAAAATGTAGAATGCGATAGCATTATAAGATTTTAATTGTTGTCAGTATTTAAAGATACAAGTAATTTCTGACTGAATAATGCTATCTATCATCAATATCATGTCGTTAATATAATAAGTTTTAAAAATTGATTTTCTAAGGTTAGTTTTAGGGAAACTATACTAAAAGAATCTACATCAAATGGAAAAATCAACAATAATAATATTTCTTGCTTTTACTATTATAGGATGTACAAATAGCAATGAGGCAACTCAAAAACCTGAAAAGGGTATTGTAGGAACTTGGAAATTAGTCTATGGTGAAGTTAAAGAGAATGATTCATTAACAGTTAGAGATGTTTCAAAGTCAGATTTTATTAAGATTATTAATGAAACACATTTTTCATTTTTAAGTCAAACATACCAAAAACCTATAACTTTTTATGGAGCAGGAGGGACGTATACATTAAAAGGTAGTATTTATACCGAAAAACTAACCCATTGTGATTGGGATGATTACAGGGGTAAAAATTTTCCTTTTACTGTAAAAATAACAAAAGACTCATTAATACAATATGGTGTTGAAGAAATTAAAGAAAAAAATATAAAACGATATGTTGTAGAAAAATATATTAAAATTAAATAAAAGATTATGTTTATACTAGATATCATTTGATTTTGCTATAAATACTTTGAAATAGAGATTTAACTTGGTTCATTAATTGAAAAGAATTTCTCTAGGCTCTGCCACTCCTTCATGTAGCCATTTCGGCGGAAGAAGGGATTTTAAAATACCAATTTTTTATTTTTGACCCTAAGGTCAAAGCTTGTGCCCAGCTTGACTGGGTATGAAACTAGCGAAATACCCTTATGGCTTGCCTCGGGAATAGTTGGTTTCAAGAAATTTTTTATTGAAGTTAGAGAAAGTAAAATCAGGTAAACGATAGCCTGATAGAGCTAAAATATAGTTTCACTAGATGAGGATGGTATTGATTTGGGTAAGAGGTAAATCTACACCAAAAAATATGAATGTTACACTCACCCAAATAATGGTGTTTCAACAAATTTACCAGAGAACTCAAAGTAAATTGAGATTATGTTTAAATGGGTATTATAGGCATAAAAATAAAATTTTATCTTCCTGAGAATTCCGATTGAAATGTTTCAAAACTACCTCTGTCTTGCATGGTTATAAAGCATTGTTTACGGTCTTTTCCTCCAAAAGCAATATTAGTAGGGTCTTTACCTTTTAGTGTTATTTCTCTAATTAGAGTGCCTTTTGGTGATAAAACAACTACAGTCCCTTTACCATATCTACAAATATACAAATTGCCTTTTTCGTCACACCGCATACCGTCCATACCGAAATTTGGAAATTTTATAAATAACTTTTTATTGGCTACTGTTCCATCGGCTAAAATATCATATACCCAAACATTACCCTGTACAGATTCGTTAACATAGAGTTTTTTTCCATCAGGGTTTACTTCAATACCATTGGTAGTCCCCATATTTTTTTCTAAAAGGATAAAGGTATTATTCTTAATTAACCAGATGTTACCTGTAGATGTTTTCCAATTAGGGTCGCTAGCGTAAAGCATTCCATTAGGGGCAATAGCAATATCATTGGGCTGATTTAGGGTAGAATCATGAGCATAGACAACCGCTTTAGTAGCCCCTTTACTAATCATTAAGATGTTATGTTTAGCATAGTCGGCTATATACATGTTATCTAATTTGTCAAAACGAATTCCATTACCAATACTTCCTTCTGGTAAGGTTGCAAATAAAGAGAGTTTTCCTTTAGTATCTACTTTACCTATAGTTCCTTCATTATGGAAATTAACAGCAAAGAGGTTGCCTTTACTGTCTACTGCAGGGCCTTCAATACCTTTGGTGAATAGGTGTTCTTGTGTAAAGTCTCTACTTGTGTTTTTAAGATCAAGAGATTTACAAGAATTTATAAGTATGCTGATTATGATTATGGTAGTTGATTTAAAAATTATTTTTTTTACAATCATATTTAATCTTTATGTTGGGTGAAAATAGTTTGTTTTTTGTTAACTTAACAAACTTCTCTATAGCTTAATCTAAGCTAAAAGGTTTTTTGTCGACTCTTTTTTCTAAAATAGTTCTATCAATAATCAATGCTCTACCTATTGGCTTTTCATTAATAAAAGTTTGTGCTCTTAGTTTTAAATCTCCTTCAGGAATTTCAAAGGCTTCAGTATATTTTGTGCCAAATTGTACGGGATAGGTATTGTTAATCGTATAGTAAATTTCTGAATTTGGAATTGAATTTTTTAGTTTGCACATCAATTTGTCATCCTTTTTATATACATATACAATTGGGTCTAGCACAGCTTTGCTAATATTGGTTTTAGAAGCATCAAATTGATCAAAATGTATTTGTGTACGTGTAACAAAGTTATCCCAATTTTTAGAACTTGCAGGACTCCAAACAGATTCTGAAATAGCAAATGCTCTAGGGTAGGTCATGTAAAAAGCAAAAGGCATTGTTGGTACAGCTTCTGTCCATAAATTAGCCTGTCCTCCCAAAATATATTTAGCGTCAACACCTTCAGGTACAGGTTCAAATGTATATGTTTTTTCTAGGCTTAAGCTAGAGTAGATTTTATTTTCAACAGTTTCGTCTCCTTGCATATAGTCTATATAAGCAAAGGTTGTTGGAGACATGACTACTTCATGTTTCATTTTGGCAGCTGCAATACCACCTTTCATTCCTCTCCAGCTCATTACTGCTGCACCATCTGCTAGACCACCATCTAAAATTTCATCCCACCCAATGGTTTTTTTCCCTTTGCTGCTGATAATCTTTTCTACACGCTTTACAAAGTAACTCTGAAGTTCATGACTATCTTTAATTTTATGCTTTTTCATAAATTTTTGAACAGCTACGTTTTCATCCCAATACCCATGATAGGCTTCATCACCTCCCATATGTATATATTCACCTGGAAATAATTCTGCTACTTCGGTAAACACTTTGTCTATAAACTCGTATACTTTTTCATCAGTTGGGTTTAAGGTGTTTTCTATTAGCATTTTAAATTTTCCTCCACCATACCATTCAGAAAATTTTGTACCTGGAGCTACATATTTAGGTTCTTTTTTAACTGAAAGTTCTGGGTAGGCAGCTAAAGCAGCCATGCTATGGCCAGGCATATCAATTTCTGGTACAATAGTGATATTTCTATTTTGTGCATAGCTAACAATGTCTTTAATTTGTTCTTGAGTATAAAAACCACCATAAGTAGCTTTTTCATTTGGTTTTGGAGCTGTCCTGTCTTTACCAAAACGCCCATGTCTTTCCACTCTCCATGCACCTATTTCTGTAAGTTTTGGTAATGCCTTGATTTCAATCCTCCAGCCTTGATCATCAGTTAAATGCCAATGTAAAACATTGAGTTTGTATACAGACATTTGATTGATATAAGCTTTTACTTCATCAACAGTAAAGAAATGACGACTTACATCTAGCATTAAGCCTCTCCATTTAAACCTAGGGTAATCTTTAATGGCACAACCTGCTATAGTTATGGTATCTGTTTTCTCTATAGGAAACAATTGCTTTAAGGTTTGAATTCCATTAAAAATACCTGCGGCTTTATTTGCAGAAAGTATAATGTTGTCTTTGGTAACTTCAAGAGTGTACCCTTCATCTCTAAGTTGAGCATCAGCTTTTTTGTTTAGTGAAATTTTGATACAATTCTTTTTAGCTTTTTTGTCAATAAGGTGTATTCCTTTTGTACTAAGAAAATCACGTAATAGATTGATGTATGTTGTTGTTTGAGTATCTTTTATTTTACTATTAAGAGATAGTTCGTTTTGAAATGTGAATGAAGCGTCTGTTGCAGTATAGTTAACAGGAATTGGAATAATACTGTGTTGTGCTGTTGCGTTTACTTGAGCCATTAAAAAAATGACAAGAAGTATAAGTTTTGTTTTCATGAGTTCTGTATTTAGTTAAACGATTTATGAAAAAAGCCTCAGTGAGGCTAAAAGTGATAACGTTTAAAGGCTTCAATAGCAGCGTAATCGGCTAATCCTAAGCTATTGTATCGTTGAGCTGTAAGCCTGTTTCTATCTTCTACTCTCATCCAAAACTCTCTAGAGTCATCTCCTTGAAACATTACACCATCCTTTTGTGATTGATGGTAAAAAATAGCATGTCGTTTTTTCATCACTTGATCAGGGCTCATAGGTACAGCCATTTCAATTTCGTAGGTTTCCCATTCATGCCATGCTCCTCTGTAGAGCCAAACCCAGCAATCATCCATATATGAATTTGATTTTAGTTGTTTCAAGGCTTCAAATAAGGCGTTTAAACAAACTTCATGTGTGCCGTGCGGATCTGCTAAATCTCCAGCGGCATATATTTGATGAGGTTTGATATCATCTATTAAAGTAGTCATGATTTTAATATCTACATCAGATAATTTGTTCTTTTTTACAGTTCCTGTTTCATAAAATGGTAAGTTTAAAAAATGTACGTTTTCATCAGGTACATCTAAGTAACGTGTAGCAGCCAAAGATTCACTTCTTCTAATTAATCCTTTTAATTTCCGTACTTCTAAGGTGTCATTGCTATGCTCTTTTTTATTGTAAATATCTTTAATAATATTTTTGACATTATCTGAATCACATAAGGTTTCACTGACTTCAGCAAACTTCAAAGCTTCGTCATCTGAAACTGCAATATTTCCTGAAGTTTGGTAGGCAATATGTACTTCATGTCCTTGTTCAACCAATCTGTCAAAAGTACCACCCATAGAAATTACATCATCATCAGGATGTGGACTGAAAATAATCACACGTTTTTTTGCAGGATTTGCACGTTCAGGTCTGTTGGTGTCATCGGCATTAGGTTTACCACCAGGCCATCCAGTAATACTGTGCTGTAGTACATTAAACATTTTTATGTTTAAATCATAAACAGAACCTTCTTCAGCAATAAGACCTGACATTCCGTTATTATTATAGTCTTTATCTGTTAATTTTAAGATTGATTTATTGAGTAGCTCACTTAGCCAAACTACAGCTTTTCTTTTTAAATCTTTTGTCCAAATACAAGAGGTTACTAGCCAAGGAGTTTTAACCCTTGTCAAATCTAGTGATGCTTCATTATCAAGAACAAAAGTGGTGTTTTCATGTGTTTGGAGATAAGTAGCAGGGACATCGGAAGAGATTTCACCTTCAATCGTTTCTTTAATAATTTGTGATTTGTTGATACCCCATGCTAATAAAACTATTCTTTTGGCTCTTCTAATTGTGCCAATACCCATAGTAATTGCCTTGCGTGGTACATTGTCAATTCCTAAAAAAGCAGGTGCGGCATCAACTCTGGTAATATGGTCTAGTGTAATACTTCTTGTGCCAGAATTGTAGTGTGATCCAGGCTCATTAAAGCCTACGTGACCTGTTCTGCCAATACCTAATAATTGAAAGTCTAAACCACCAGCGTCTTTAATTTTCATTTCGTAATCTATACAATATTGATAGACTTCATCTTTACCGATAGTACCATTTGGCACATGAATATTTTCAGGTAAAATATCTACATGATTAAAAAGGTGCTCATGCATAAAGTAATGATAACTTTGTAGGTTGTCTTTTCCCATTGGGAAATATTCGTCTAAGTTAAACGTAATTACATTTGAGAAACTTAAACCTTCTTCCTTATGCATTCTAACCAATTCTTCATAAACTTTTATAGGTGAAGATCCAGTTGCTAGACCTAAAATACATTTTTTGTTTTCTTTGGCTTTATTTTTAATCAATTCAGCAATTTCTATAGCCACAGTAATAGAAGCATCATTAGAGTTGTCAAAAATAACATTATGTATTTTTTCAAATCTAGTTTCTTCAAATTTACCTGCTGCACTGTATGTGATGTCTTTTTTATTCAAAGTAGTAACGTATTAGCTTGTTTAATTTTTTAGAAAAAATAAACGGAAAAATAATTTCCGTTTATTTCTAAACTAACTCAAATTTTTGCATAAAAATAAAATTAATATTTCAATTAAATTGAATGCAATGATAAAATTATAAATAAATAGCACTGAAATAAAAATTAATATACTAACAGCCATAAATTGGTAATGAATGACATTTATTGAGAGATAAGTTTTTTTGGTGCTTATGAAATTTAGATGATTAGAATTTTTACATATATATTTGTGATTATTCTAATTTTAATTTTATTGATACAGAGGTTTAAAAATACAAATTATAAGATACCGTTAAAATATCATTTTATATTTTGGCTTAGCTATTTTACATTCAATGTTGTAAGATGGGGTAGCTATTATCAAGATTATTGGTATTCTTTTAAATCAAACTTGGTTACATTTACTTTAAGTATGATTTTAGTCTATATTAATATTTATTTTTTATTTCCAAAGTTTATTCTAAAAAAAAAATATGTTAGTTATCTTGTTAATTTCACATTAATACTTTGTGTATTTTACATTATTAGAACAGAACTTATTTATTATTTTATTAACGAAAATGTTTGGCCAGAATCGAGTACGCCTCAAAAAGCATATTCTTTTAATCATATTGTAATCGTTTTTTTAGCAGGGATTTACGATGTAGCATTAGTAACTACAATTAAGTTAACTACTGACTGGGTTTTTGAGAAAAAAAGAACAGAACAGTTGCAAAAAGCTCAGTCACGTTCAGAGTTGAATTTTTTAAAAGCTCAAATTCAACCACATTTTTTTTTTAACACCTTGAATAATTTATATGCCTTAGCTGTTGAAAAATCAGATAAGACACCCGAAGTTATTCTAAAATTATCTGAAATAATGCAATATGTACTATATGAAGTAAAAGAACCTGAAATTAGTTTATTAAAAGAAATAAATTATATTCATAGTTATTTAGAATTAGAGAAATTAAGGTACGGAGATGCGATAAAATCCCAATTAAGCATAAATGGTAATATTGATAATGTAAATGTACCTCCATTACTTTTTTTGCCTTTTATAGAGAATTGTTTTAAGCATGGAGCAAAAAATAATAAGAATACTAAAGTAACTATTAGGTTTGATAAAGAAGATAATTGGATGGTTTTTTATGTTGAAAATAATTTCAGTAATATAGCTAATGTAGTTGCAGAACATGGCATTGGTATTGAAAATGTAAAAAGAAGATTACAGTTATTATATCTAGATGAATTTAGACTCAAAACAAATATTGTAGAAAATAAGTATATTGTAGAATTAACAATTCCTGTAATTGATGATTAAGAAATTTTAAATTTGCTTAAATAATATATAAAATTTAAATGTGTGAAAATTAAATGTATCATTATTGATGATGAGCCTCTGGCAATTCAAGTTATTGAAAAATATCTGTTGGAGTTTCAAAATTTTGAACTTGTAGCATCTTATAAAAATCCTTTAAATGCGTTGTCTACAATAGAAGAGAATGAAATTGACGTCATTTTTTTAGATATCAATATGCCTAAAATGAATGGGCTTGAGTTTGTACGGAATTTAGAATCTAAGCCCAATATTATTATTACAACTGCTTATAGAGAATATGCAGTTGATAGCTTTACTTTAGATGTTTTAGATTATTTGGTAAAACCTATTCCTTTTAATAGGTTTTTAAAATCAATTAATAAAATAACACAACGTTTACATTTGAAAAAAGGAAAAGTAAATGTTCAGGCTAATGATGATTCACATATCTTTTTAAAAGTTGATAAAAAATTGGTTAAAATTAATTTTGAAACTATTTTTTATATAGAAAGTCTAAAAGATTATATTAAAATTTTTACAACTATTGGCGATTATTTAGTACATAGATCATTGACTGGAATTACAGAAGAATTACCTAGTTCAAACTTTATTAGAATACACAGGTCTTATACTATTGCTATTGACAAGGTAAAAAGTATTGAGGGAAATTTAGTCGAAATTTCTACAAAAAGAATACCTATAGGTAGGAAATATGTAAATCATGCAAAGCATATCATTTTAAAGAGAGAATAATTATATTGATAGGTTTTAAATGTTTGTTTAACCTTTGTTTTATGTTGGTTGTAGAATTTTAATGCGAATTAAAGTATAATTTTAGTACATTAGTCAACTATTTAAAACCTTCAAAATAAAAATTAACTATAAGTATATGTCACAAGCAACAGCATCAACACAGCAAGATAAAAACATGATAGTCCCAATAGCGATTATAGCAGGGTTGTTTTTTATTTTCGGATTTGTAACTTGGATCAATGGTTCGTTAATTCCCTATATGAAAACATTGAATGAATTAACTTCTGCACAAGCTTTTTTGGTTGCCTCAGCATCTTATATATCCTTTGTTATCATGGCTTTGCCAGCGTCTTATGTAATTGAAAAAATTGGTTATAGAAAAGGAATGTCAATGGGGTTAATTATTATGGGTATTGGAGCTTTGGTTTTTATTCCTGCTGCAGGATCTAGAACGTATTGGATGTTTTTAACAGGTATTTTTATTCAAGGATTAGGAATGACCTTATTGCAAACAGCTTCCAATCCCTATATTACTATTTTAGGGCCTATAAAAAGTGCTGCAAAACGTATTGCTATTATGGGGATATCTAATAAAGTTGCAGGAGCAATAGCAAATCTTGTTTTTGGAGCTCTCTTACTATCTGGGATTAAAGAAATTAATGAAAAACTAAATACAGTAGATGCTGCTGAAAAAGCACAATTATTAGATAAAATGGCAGAAAGTGTGGTTATGCCATATATTATTATGGCTGTAGTTTTATTTATTTTAGGCATATTAATTAGAAAAGCTCCTTTACCGCATGTTGAAGCAGCACCTATAGAAGAATCGGCAGATGGTGTAACTTCAAAAACAAGTATTTTTCAATTTCCACATTTGTGGTTAGGCGTGCTGACCTTATTCGTCTATGTTGGAGTAGAGGTAGTAGCTGTCGATACTATAATTGCATACGGCTTATCTTTAGGGTTTGATGGAGATACTGCTAAATATTTTGCGATGTATACCTTATTTGCAATGGTGGGTACTTATGCAATGGGAATAGTTTTAATACCTAAATATATTAGTCAAGCAACAGCATTAAAAGCTAGTGCAGTATTAGGGGGCTTATTAACTCTTGGAGTTTTGTTTACAACAGGGTTTACATCTGTGTTGTTTGTGGCAGGACTGGGGGTTGCAAACGCGTTAGTTTGGCCTGCAATTTGGCCATTAACACTAGAAGGTTTAGGTAAATTTACCAAAACAGCTTCCGCATTGTTAATTATGGCGATTGCTGGAGGGGCAGTTATTCCACCTTTATACGGACAGTTGGTTGATGGTAAAAAATTAGATTTAATTTTTAGCAACCTTAAAAATATAATAGGAGATTCATTTTCTTTGAATAAACTTGAGATAAAGAGAATGTTAGAGGATAATTCATTATTAGATTTAGCAAATGCTATTCCTAATTTAAGTACTGATTCTATTAATCAGGTATTAACATCTGCAACTGCTGAAGCAGCTACTTCTGGCTACTGGATATTATTGCCTTGCTATGCAATTATATTATATTATGCTATTGCAGGACACAAACTAGGCTTAAAGAAAAAATAGTATTTAAAACAAAAGAATATAGAGAATAGAAAAAGGGAAATGAATGTCATTCAGAGTATAATGAGGTACGAATGGAGCGAAGAATCTTTCAATTTTAAATCTTTCAATTTTTAAATTTATACGATGAAAGCAAAAAGAATAGCATCTGTAGATGTTTTAAGAGGTTTTACCATAGCAGCAATGATTTTAGTAAATACACCAGGTACATGGAGTCATATTTATGCTCCATTAGAACATGCAGCATGGCATGGGTATACACCAACAGATTTGGTATTCCCTTTCTTTTTATTTATTGTAGGAATCTCTATTCATTTTGCATATAAGAATAAGGCTAAAAATTCACAAACATATAGAAAAATTGCAATTCGTAGTTTAAAAATAATAGGTCTTGGGTTGTTTTTAGGCTGGTTTTTGCCCTATATGCCTTTTTTTAAATCTTTTAGTGAATTAAGATTTCCAGGAGTATTACAACGTATAGGTGTTGTATTCTTTATTGCGGCTGTATTAAATTTAAATTTTAATTGGAAAGGTTTGCTGTCAATTGGAATTGCCATCTTAATTGGTTATTGGTTGTGGATGGGCTTTATACCCTTAAACGATGAAATGCCAACATTTGATAGAGCTCCAAACAATTGGGCAAATTATTTAGATCTAAAAATATTTGGTACGCATACTTGGCAAGAAGATTATGACCCTGAAGGGTTTTTAAGTACTTTTCCTGCTATTGTAACCTCAATTATTGGAATTTTAATAGGAAAAGTATTGAGTGAATATAAAAAAAACAAGTTAGGTGTTTTAAGTGCTATTGGGGTAGGGATGCTAGTGTTAGGTTATATTTGGAATATATGGTTTCCGATAAATAAAGCATTGTGGTCTAGTAGTTTTGTATTAGTAACAGCAGGCTGGGGAACTTTAATTTTAAGCATTGTACATTATATAATGGATGAGAGACAAATCAAGTTTGGTGCTATTTTTAAATATGTAGGTTCTAATGCTATTGTTATTTATTTTATGTCAAGCTTTATTTCTAAAACTTTTGGAATGATACAGGTCAATGAAACAGAAAGTATTCATAGTTGGCTATACCATACATTCTACACAAGCATTATTTCAACCGATAAGTTAGCTTCAATGTGTTATGCATTAAGTGTTGTAGCTTTTTATATGTTGTTGGGGTATATACTTTACAAGCGTAACATATTTATTAAGGTGTAGTATTTTTTAAATTGATGTTGGTTGTTTTTTAGTATTTACTTTTTACTTTATATTTTTAAAGTCTACTGTCTTCTTTTTCTTATCCTTAATCTAATGTCATTTATAGATAACTTTAAGTCGTTTGGAGATTCTTTTTTATGATGAAGACTAGTATTAGTAATTTAGATTCTATATAAATTATAGAAAAATTAAATTTATGTTACTTTTTCTCTATATTTGATATTAATATTATTTTAACTAATTCAATTTAATTATGAAAAAAAGATTATTTAGAAGCTTACTGATGTTAGGTTTTGTAATGTTTTATGGCCTCACACAGGCACAAAGCGTTTCAGGTACAGTATCAGATGCAAACGGCCCATTGCCTGGGGCAACTATTATTGTAAAAGGTACTACAAATGGTACAACAACTGATTTTGATGGTAAATATTCTATTAATGTTGACGATTTCGAAAACAAACTTCTAGTTTTCAGCTCTATTGGATACAAAACTATTTCTGTTAAACTAACTAGTGAGAACCTAGAGGTTGACATAACATTACAAGAAGATTTGTTAAATCTTGATGAAGTTATTATAACAGGGACTTCTGGAATT
>JAMONB010000127.1 GCA_027066745.1 Flavobacteriaceae bacterium | reverse complement strand
ATGGAGTAATGGTTATGAATCAATGATATATATAGCTTGGGCTACGATGCTTTTTGGATTAATTTTAGGAAAGAAGTCTACACTAACCATTGCGGCAACAACGTTTGTGGTTTCTATGATTTTGATGTTTGCCCATATGAATTGGATGGATCCTGCCATTGGCAATTTAGTGCCTGTATTAGATTCGTATTGGGTAATGATACATGTATCAATTATTGTGGCAAGTTATGGACCATTTACACTCTCTATGATTTTAGGAATGATTGCATTAATTCTCTATATATTGACAACAGCTAAAAATAAAGAAAAGATAGATTTACAATTAAAAGAAATTGCAATCATTAGCGAAATGTCTATCACAGTTGGTTTAGTTATGTTAACCATTGGTAATTTTTTAGGAGCCATGTGGGCCAATGAAAGTTGGGGGCGTTATTGGGGTTGGGATCCTAAAGAAACTTGGGCATTGATAAATATTATGATTTATGCCTTTATACTACATATGCGTTTGATTCCTGGTTTAAGAGGTAGGTTTATTTTTAATGTCATGGCAGTTTTTGCTTTTGCATCGGTTTTAATGGGGTATTTAGGTGTAAATCATTTATTGTCAGGCTTACATTCGTATGCCGCAGGAGATTCAGTACCTATACCTAATGAAATTTGGAGGTGGTTGGCTATATCAATATTACTAAGCATACTGGCTTTTTTCAAGTATCGAAAGTATTATAAAAAGTAGGTATTGCTGTCGCCAATTCGCTACTAATAATTGAGAGGTTCGTTTGAAAGATTGTCCCCTTGAGGGGACTTTAGGGGTGTTCTACTAATGTTAATTGTAAGATAGCAATTTATTTTTATAACATTAGTAGAGCATTCGAAACCAAATAAAAGGATTACTAACTTAATAAAAAAAAGAATTATGAGATATATATTAATTTTAATTCTGGCTACAAGTATAACTGCTTGTTGTGACAAAAAAGAAACTAAAGTATTAGCCATAGCAACAGAAGTTACGTCACAAGAAAATTCACAAGAAATGGAGAATATTTATCAATTTAAGGTAAAGAATCTAGCAGGCGAAGATTTTGATTTTGCATCATTAAAAGGAAAAAAAGTAATGATAGTCAATACCGCTTCAAAATGTGGATTAACACCTCAATACAAAGACTTACAAAAATTATATGAGACCTATAAAGACTCTAATTTTGTTATTGTAGGCTTTCCAGCAAATAACTTCCTAAAGCAAGAACCTGGTACAAATCAAGAAATAGCTGAATTCTGTACGTTAAACTATGGAGTTACCTTCCCAATGATGGAAAAAATATCTGTAAAAGGAAAAAACATGCATCCTATCTATCATTTCTTAACAGAAAAGGCGAAAAACGGACTAGAAGACTCTAAAGTAGCATGGAATTTTCAAAAATACCTGATTGATGAAAATGGGAATTTAGCGAAAGTGATTTCGCCAAAAACACTACCAACTGATAAATCAGTTATCGATTGGATAGAATCGGAGTAATTTACATCATACTTGCCACAGTAAATTTCTGAGGCATTCAGTAAGTTTTTGTTACACTGTCATTCCTGCGTAGGCAGGAATCCATTTTAAAGGCTAGATTCCTGCCTACGCAGGAATGACAAGTCAATTTAAAAGTATAGTTGAAAAATTATTAGATACTCAGAGCCTGTTTTTTTTGAATTTTAGTTAACTTTGTGAATCTCTGTTCTACACTGAGAACCTCTGTAAAACAACACCTAATACCATGACAAAAAAAGGAAAACATACTATTTGTATTCACGAAGGTGAAATAAAAGATACACAATTTGGAGGAGCTGTATCTCCTATTTTTATGGCATCATCATATGAATATTTGGATGCTGACCCGATGCGGTACCCACGTTATTTTAACACACCCAATCAAGAAGTTCTAGGAAAGAAAATTGCAGCCTTAGAAAATGCAGAAGCAGGTTTGCCTTTTGCATCTGGTATGGCGGCTATCAGTACAACCTTATTGGCTTTTTTATCAAAAGGAGATCATATTGTATTAACCAATGAAATCTATGGCGGAGCCTTTAATTTTGTAGTAGAAGAGTTTGATAAAATGGGTATTGAATATTCGTTTACTGATGGAGTTGACGTAGCTGATTTTGAAGCGAAAATTAAACCCAATACGAAGGTTGTTTATATAGAAACACCTTCCAATCCTTTATTGACCATTACTGACGTTAAAGCTGTTGCAGATTTAGCAAAGAAGCATGGTTTGGTCTCTATGATTGACAATACATTTGCATCGCCAATCAATTTAAGCCCCTTAGATTTAGGAATGGATATTGCTATTCATTCTGCTACAAAATATTTGGGCGGGCATAGTGATATTTTAGCTGGGTTGGTTGCAGGAAGCTCAGCACATATCAATACTATTTTTCAAAAGGGAAAGAATTTAGGCGGTAATTTAAGCCATATGATTTCCTATTTATTAGAGCGTAGTATTAAAACATTGGCACTTCGTGTAGAGAAACATAATACGAATGCACAAGCCATGGCAGAGTATTTAGAAAAGCATCAAGCTATTGCTAAAGTGTATTATCCAGGTTTAGAGAGTCATACAAACCACAATATTGCAAAAGAACAAATGCATGGTTTTGGAGGTATGCTTTCCTTTGAGCTCAACGTAGGGATAGATGCTGTTTCTTTTCAGAAGAACTTGAAGTTAATTAAGCCATCCTTAAGCTTAGCAGGGGTTGAGTCTACCATGTTACAGCCTGCAATAACATCACACGCCTTATTAACTCCAGAGCAACGAAAAGCAGTTGGCATATCAGATAGTTTATTGCGTTTTTCTGTGGGTATTGAAGATGTTGAAGATTTAATTGCTGATATTGAGCAAGCGTTGAAAAGAATTTAATTCTTTCTTGTCATTCCTGCCTACGCAGGTGTCTAGCT
>JAMONB010000126.1 GCA_027066745.1 Flavobacteriaceae bacterium | reverse complement strand
TGGTTATGGCATAACTTCGTTAAGTTTTTACAATTTAAACAAAAATTATTTTTAAATTTGCAAACCTATTAGATTAGCCTCGATGGCGGAATTGGTAGACGCGCTGGATTCAAAATCCAGTTCTTTCACGAGAGTGTGGGTTCGATTCCCACTCGAGGTACTTAGGTAAAGCCTTAACAAATTTATATTCAAATTGTTAAGGCTTTTTATTTTTATAATTTCCCCACATACTCCCCGCATATTGAAAATTGATACTATAAATTATTCAGAATTTAGTCAGTGAAATAAACAATGCCTGCAACAGCAGCAGTTATTATCAATTGAACAGAAAAAAAAGAAGAAATACGCAGAATTCCCTAAATTTTAATAATTCTTTAAATACCATTTGCAAGAAACAAATCAGTTTATATAATGCTGATAATCATACTTTTAAAAAATACGAATATTGTCTTTTTAAAAGCTTTATAGTGTATTATTACGTTAAAAAACATGATGATTTAAGCTATTGTATAAGTAAAATCATCTTTCTATACTTAAGAATATTCTTAATCTTAAAAATATGCCTCAACACCATTACTTCTATTATTTCTTAGGAAATGGATATATTATTGATTTAGAAGCAAAAGATAAGTTTTACATCTATATTAAAGATTTATTCTTTATTATAGAAAAGTCAGAATGGAACAAACTAAAATATATAAAATTCGTAGAAAAGCATAAATTAGACTTTCCCCAATGCTATTCTTTATTAAACGAATTTTATAATATATACATTGTTGGCAAAACGGGGCAAAAAGGTTTTAAATCGTTTCTTTAAAAAATTGAAAAATATAATACTTACGAACATTCAAACAAACTCTTAGCAAATGTTGATGAGCATATTTTGATAGACCAACTATTTAAACTCCGAAATGCTTGTTTCTCTAATATAAGTGTTAGAAAATGGATAATTCATATTAAAAACACTTATGAAATTAAATTAAAATATTCAACCATAAGGTTCTACTATTATCAACAATTCAAAAATTAATTTTTTTATTTCTACCAAGTAAAAAGAAGTTTTTTTACGTAAATGTCTTCTGACCGCGACAATTGTCCAACCAACAAATTTTCCCATAGAGAAATTGTCTCAATTCATCTATAAAAACCTACAATTCGAGACACCTTTATTGTCATTTTCAATTCTAATATATGCTCTTACATTTGATTCGGATAATAAAGGCGGTAAACCTACAAAACAAAACCTAATACAATTTGGTAAGTGTGAAATCAAGGTTATTTGAAAGTTTGTTTAATGAGAAGGTTTTAGCAATTAATTAATTTTTAAATATTTAATATCATGAAACAATTAAGTTTATTTCAGGGAACACCTGAAGATTTTCAAAATCCAATTATCAAACAAATTAAATCCGAGTTTAAAGAATTAAAAAAGGAGTTTAGACCAAAAGAACCCGAAACCTACTTAACCCGCAATCAGCTCAGAAATATGCTTCATGTAGATTTGAGTACTATACATAATTGGAGAAAACGTGGTGAATTAATAGCTTACCAAATAGGCGGTAGAATCTTCTTTAGACGAAGTGAAATAGAAGCTTCTATAGTTGAACTTAAAATTGCTAAGAAATGATTGACTTTATAAAATTTCAGCTAAAAAATACTCCTGTTGATAATCTACAAGCATCTCCTTACCTAGAATTTAAGACTGTAGTATCTACAGATACGGGAGAAATTAGCGACATAAAGTATGCCTATTATAAGGGATTGAAGTTCACGATGATAGAACCCAACAGAAACAATTCAGGCATGCGTATTACAGTTGAAGGAAGTTTGCATAAGTATTGGAATGACGGCAACCATAATTTTAATGATTTTGGGAAAAAGGAAATATTAGAGGTGCTTCAGGAGTTGGAGGTGAAGTTTGGGATTACACCTATTAATTACGTTTTAAAACAGTTGGAATTGGGTTTAAATATAAATCCACCAATTAATTATAGTACCAAAACTATTTTAAACAGCTGTTTCCTTCATAGAACAAAACCTTTTAAATCAATTTATGTACGAGACGAAGGGGAATATATTCAGGTCTACCATCAACAATATATTGTTAAAATATATAATAAACGGAAGCATTACGTTAAAAAAGGGTACGATATTGATAAGGAAATTCTGAGGTTTGAGATTAAAATTACAAGAATGAGATACCTTCACAAATATAATATTTATACCCTTCGGGATTTGTTAAATGTTTTTGATTTTTCACAATGCTTGTATTTGGTTAGAAAAGAGTGGGATAATGTGCTGTTTTATGATTTCGAGGCACTCAAAAATAATAAAAAAGAAAGCTTATATAGCAATCCGAACTTTTGGGGGAATTTGAATTATGGAAAATTGAAATATCACAGGAACAATCTTAATAAGATTGTAAATAAAAGCCCTAAGAATATTAAAAAAAGTATAGATGATTTGTTCATTGAGAAGTTCAGAGATTTATTTCCCGAAATGGATGTAATTATCAGTATATAATAACAGTTAAAAAAGGAAGTTATTTAATAAATTAATCTAAGCAAAAAGACGTCGTTGTTTAGTTTAATAATTCAATCCGATAACAGCACCATTTCCTTCAGCAGTAATTCAGGAGTTAAATTCTCTGACAAATCTGTTAGTTTTCTGTTTTGCTTAAAAATTAGCATATCGTACTTATGATATTGGTTGGTATCTTTATAAGTTTCTTTTGCAGAAATCAAACCTGTAATTACACTTTCTAAATGCACTCTGTTCATCATCCTTTGAAATTGGCTTGATGATAAATTTAACCGCCCCTGTTCCCTTGTAACTGCACCAAAATATTTAGTGTACTTCATAACCACAAAATTAGTGAATAGTACGGCAGAAGCTTGTTCACGATATTAGCAATTCTAACATAGTTTTAACTGAAATAGTAAATTTCTTCTTTGCCGAAATACCACTTTCAAAGGTGAGATTAAATGAGTCTTATAATTTAGAAACAATTTAAACTAATAGCTACCTTCTTGTATTCAATATATTATGTTAATTTTGTTAGTGTATATTCAATATATGAATGAATAAAAATTAGCTATGAAAAATATTCTACTTACATTAATTTGTACTATATCCTTGTTTTTAATATTTGTTAACTGCTCAAAAGATGACCCAATTCCAATAGAAGAGGCTATTGAATCAATTACAGAAGTTAGTCCATCAGAAAGTGGTGAAATTAAAACTTCTTCAAAGACATATACAATAGGGCAATCTATTACTTTTACAGCAATACCTTTCGATAACTACAAGTTTAAAAATTGGACAGGTGGAGCAACAGGAATTAAAAATCCAATTACGATTAACATAAATAGTGGTAAGATTGTAAAGGCTAATTTTGTAAAGGCTGACAGTGACTCAGATGGTGTTACGGATGATATAGACCTATGCCCTAATACACCTAAGGGAGAAACTGTTGATGCAAATGGTTGCTCGGACTCACAAATAGATGCAGATGGCGATGGAGTGATGGATAATGCAGATACTTGTGCAAATACTCCTTCAGGAGAAACAGTAGATGCAAATGGTTGTTCAGACTCTCAAACAGATGCAGATGGAGACGGTGTGATGGATGATGTTGATACATGCGCAGATACTCCAAGTGGAGAAACTGTTGATGCAAATGGTTGCTCGGACTCACAAATAGATGTAGATGGCGATGGAGTGATGGATAATGCAGATACTTGTGCAAATACTCCTTCAGGAGAAACAGTAGATGCAAATGGTTGCTCGGACTCACAAATAGATGCAGATGGCGATGGAGTGATGGATAATGCAGATACTTGTGCAAATACTCCTTCAGGAGAAACTGTTGATGCCAATGGTTGTTCAGACTCTCAAACAGATGCAGATGGAGACGGTGTGATGGATGATGTTGATACATGCGCAGATACTCCAAGTGGAGAAACTGTTGATGCCAATGGTTGTTCAGCTTCACAAACAGATACAGATGGAGATGGAATAATGGATAATGCTGACAACTGTTCTGCTACACCTACAGGAGAAACAGTTGATGCAAATGGTTGTTCCGATTCTCAAAAAGATACAGATGGTGATAGCATTATGGATGATGCAGATACTTGTGCAAATACTCCAATAGGAGAAACAGTAGATTCCAATGGATGTTCAGATAGTCAAAAAGATACAGATGAAGATGGCGTTATGGATGCAGATGATAATTGTGCTAATACACCAAATGGAGAGGCTGTTGATACCAATGGTTGTTCAGCTTCACAAACAGATACAGATACAGATGGAGATGGAATAATGGATAATGCTGACAACTGTTCTGCTACACCTACAGGAGAAACAGTTGATGCAAATGGTTGTTCCGATTCACAAAAAGATACAGATGGTGATAGCGTTATGGATGATGCAGATACTTGTGCAAATACTCCAATAGGAGAAACAGTAGATGCAAATGGTTGTTCAGATAGTCAAAAAGATACAGATGAAGATGGCGTTATGGATAATGTAGATACTTGTGCAAATACCCCTTCAGGTGAAACTATAGATGCAAATGGTTGTTCTGACTCCCAAAAAGATTCAGATGGCGATGGTGTTATGGATGATGTAGATACTTGTGCAAATACCCCTTCAGGTGGAACTGTGGATGCAAATGGTTGCTCAGACTCACAGAGAGATGCAGATGGAGATGGTGTTACGGATGATGTAGACCAATGTGCAAATACTCCATCAGGAAAAATAGTTGACGCAAATGGTTGTTCCGATTCTCAAAAAGATACAGATGGAGACGGTGTTACTGATGATGTAGACCAATGTGCTAATACTCCATCAGGAGAAATTGTAGATACTAATGGTTGCTCAGACTCACAGAGAGATGCAGATGGAGACGGCGTTATGGATTATATTGATACTTGCCCAAATACATTAAGTGGAGAAGTTGTGGATAGCAACGGATGTACTGATTCTCAAAATGAAACATTTGGAGGTATTTATGAAGGCAACATAACTTTGAGAACACAAATGGAAATTGATGAATTTGGTTCAAAAAATTATGAAGAGATAACAGGATCGTTATTTATTCATGGAGGTTATTCATTAATGCCACTTAGCAATCTAAAAGTATTAGGATATTCATTGATAATAAGTGACTGTAATTCAATTACAAATCTAAATGGTCTAAATAATCTTTCAACAATTGGGGAAAATATATATATAAGTACGAATTCTAATTTAATTAGTTTAGCAGCTTTAAGTAACCTCACTTCTCTAGAAGGTGGTATTTTAATTTACAGCAACCCTTTATTGACTAATTTAAATGGATTAAATAACATAATGAATTCATATTTAAACCAACTACATATCAATTTTAATGATAGTTTAGAGAATATTGAAGCTCTAAACAATTTTACATCAATAAGTGATTTTGATATTTCAAATAATAGTAAACTTATAAGCTTAAATGGGTTACAAAACATAACAAGTGTAGATAGGTTAGTTATAGGTAATAATTCTATGCTAACAGACTTTACAGGTTTAGGAGGATTAGAAAGTGTATTTGACCTACTGATTGGATCTAATGCAAGAGTGACAAACCTGAATGGTTTAAATAATTTAACTTCAGTTGATCGAGATCTTAAAATAAGTTCTAATGCCCTTACAAGCCTAGATGGTTTAAATAATTTAACTTCAGTTGGTGGAGCATTTAAAATTAACTCTAATAGCATTACAAACCTAAATGGAATAGGCAACTTATCAGTGGTTGGAGCTGATTTTGAAATTGATGCTACAAAAATTGAAAATTTGAATGGGCTTAGTTCATTATCGTCAATAGGAAAAGATTTATGGATAACTAGTAATGATTTATTATCAGATTACTGCGTATTACAAACATTCCTTTCAGGAGATGGATTAGTAGGTAATTTTTATGTTATGTGGAATAAATTCGATCCTACAAAACAAGATATAATAGACGGTAATTGCAGCCAATAAAATATAGTTTTCTAAACAACTTAAGGAATGGATTTCAAGCAATGGAAGGAATTACTATTTAAATACTTGAGCCAATCAAAAAAAGGTGGTGGAGGAATGTTTGATACGGCAACCGAGTAACAGTATTAAAATTATATTGTTTTGGATTTAAAACTCTCTAAACTCCAATTCAGAGTCCAATTCAGAGTCCAATGCAAGCATAATTTTATTTGCAGTAGCGAACGTAATTCCTGCTGCTGTACCACGCTCTAAACGACCTATATATTCCTGATTTGGTTTATTAAAAACCTTCAAGGAAAGCTCCAACTGAGTCATGCCTTTTTGCAGTCGTTGGTGGCGTACATACTGTCCTAATTTTATGATTGAATCCATTAGCCAAATTGTATTATTCTTCCTTTTGATTTCCTTTATTTTTTCCAATAAAGCGAATCGAAGCTGTTTTTTCTTTCGGCTGTTCGTGGATTAAATTTATCCCTAAAGTCCTGCAGAATTCCTGCATAGTCTTTATTGCTTGGGAAGCTGATACCTTTTGCTTCTGATTTTGTTTTTTGCTGTCCATCATAGATAATTTTTAATTAATCTTTCTTGGGCTTTTTCGTAAAGCGTATTGAAGCTGTCCCACTTTGTCGTTGGTTCGCCGTGTAGTTTATCCCGTGTTTCTCGCAAAGTTTTCTCATACGTGCTTGTGCTTCGGAACTCGATATGTGCTTTTTCGCTGTTGACATAACTTTAAATTTATAAATACACCTAAAGGTAATTATATATTTTATGAATTGAAAATTTAACAACTGTATATTCCTTATTAACATTTATTTACAGTATTAAGAATCATTTTAAATTTGCTTTCAGAGGATTTAGATATGGTAATTTTAACTAAATTAGACACTGTAAATCTAAAATAGAAAAATTGCAACATTTCTAAACTATAATTTATTAAGGGTATTATACTTCAATAAATGAAGCATTTATGAAAAGTCATTTAATTATTCTCATATTAATAAATAAGAAAATATATTAATTAAGTAATATATGAGCGGTAAAACATTTAAAATTCTAGCAATAGATGGTGGAGGAATTAAAGGTCTTTATTCTTCAAAAATATTAGAACATTTTGAAGAGAGGTATGATTGTTTAATATCCGAATATTTTGACTTAATATGTGGTACTTCTACGGGAGGTTTAATTGCATTAGCTATTTCTGTAGGTATTCCTTCTAAAGAAATTTCAAAAATATACTCGGAAAATGGAAAATATATTTTTCCTTCACAGAAATGGCGTCTAAAAACTTTAAAGCAAATTTTTGGAGGAATATATAGTAATAAAGGACTTATTAAAGTTTTAGATGACCTTTTTAAAGATAAAACCATTAAGGATTGTAACAACTTAATTTGTATTCCAAGTTTTAATATTACAGAATCTAAACCAATTGTATTTAAAAATGACCATAGCGAAGGATTAAATATGCATGATAATTTGCTGTTAAAGGATGTCGCATTGGCTACTTCAGCTGCCCCAACTTATTTACCTGTTTGGCAAATTAATTCAATGAATAGTAATCAATATATTGATGGAGGCATTTGGGCAAACAACCCTTCTTTAGTTGGATATTTAGAAGCTCTAAAATATTTTGTTGGCAAAGGGTATGATTCAATAGAATTGTTATCAATTAGTAATTTAAATATCCCTAATGGAGTTCCAATTGGAGCTAAAAGAAGAAAAGGTTTTTATAGTTGGAAATCAGATTTATTTAATACTTCTCTAATTGGTCAAAGTTATTTTAATGATTTTTTTATGCAGACAATTCAAAATCATTCTAATGTCCCTACTAAATATTTTAGAATTGGTCAGCCCTCAATCTCAAAGAATCATCTTAAATATATTGATATGGATTTAACAACAGAAAAATCAATTCAAACACTCAAAACATTAGGAGATTTAATGGGGAATAACATGAAAAATCATATAGATATCAAACACTTCTTTTCAAATAAAAAAACTTATAAAAATGGCTAATACTCACAGTTTATTTCAGGCTTATAATGAAAAAATTAAACTTTCAAATGAGGATAGAGAAAATTTAAAAGCTGCACGGAACTCATTGCGATTTAGGATGAAAAAATCATATTTAAATCTTCCCGAAGAGGATAGAAAAACTCATTCTATAGAATTTCAAAGTCAAGGCTCGTTTGTAATGGATACAATAATTAAACCACATGCTAACGATTTCGATTTAGATGATGGAGTTTATTTTCAAGGAAGTTTATCTGAAGAGCAACGAGTAAATACACAAATATTTCATGATATAATCATAAAGGCAATTGATAGAAATAATGAAATTGAGGATATTATTGACAAACCAACTTGTGTTAGGGTCAAATATGATAGAAATTTTGAAAATAGAAATTTAGGTTTTCATATAGACCTTCCAATATATTATGCGGAAAATATAGAAACTCCTGAATTGGCACATACAGAAGAAGGATGGTTAGAAAGTAGCCCTGTGGAGTTTATTGCTTGGTTTGAAGATAAGACAAAATCGTCATTCCGAAAAGTATTTTTAAATGAATCTTTGGCATATGCTGAACCATATGAAAAATGGCTGAGTGATATTCGCAAAACGGATTGTCAACTAAGGAAAATTGTTAGATATTTAAAATCTTGGGCTGATTTAAAGAGAAAAGAAATGCCTTGCGGAATTATAATGTCAATTTTAGCAGCTAACAATTATGCTGAAAATGAAAGAGATGATATTGCTTTAAGGGATACTTTAATAAATATTAATAATGATTTGGAACAAAATAATTTCACTTGCTACAGACCAACACCTAAAACAGGAGAAAATCTTTTTGCAAATACCACTAAAGAAGAAAAAGATTTTTTTAAAAACTCATTAGAAAGTTTCATACAATCAGCAATATTAGCTATTAGTAACGAAGATCCAAAGGAGTCTTGTTTGAAGTGGAAAAAACATTTAGGTGATAGATTCCCTTGCCATTTGGCTAAAGATGAAATTGAAGGTGCAAAAGTTTATGCCGCACCACCAATTAAAAGGGACAGCTCGAGAAGTGCTTTGTAAATGAAAGATATAGATGGAGGATTAGAAGAGTTATTCACAGAATTAGGGAATCTTGAAAAAGTTAAATTATTAAATAATTTTGAGAAGCAAAAGTTTGATTTTTCAGCTGAAAGTATTGTTTGGGAAATTGACACTGAAATAGATTCAGACTTTAAGTGTATTGAATTACAATTTCACATTTTATTTAGCAAGGATTTTCCATTGGATTTTCCTAAAATTTATTTATCCCCGTCTAGTTTCGAAACTATAGGTTATATACCTCATAT
This sequence comes from Flavobacteriaceae bacterium, assembly GCA_027066745.1. Lineage (GTDB taxonomy): Bacteria > Bacteroidota > Bacteroidia > Flavobacteriales > Flavobacteriaceae > Aureibaculum. The sequence goes on along the minus strand of JAMONB010000126.1, from coordinate 4,227 downwards.
AGATACAAAAAAGTTTATCTGCACTTTTGATACTGAGATAGCTTCGACTAATCCTGATGAGCCTTTTGGGGTGATTAAAGCTTGTTTAAAAAGAGCAAAGGAAATTGTTAGTAATGGAATATCAGGTCAAAATCACAATGATTATAATGAAGAATTTATAGCTTATTGGGAAGGTAAATATCATAAAAAAGATAAGTATCCTGAACGAATACTTTCAATTATTGATAAAATTGAAAATAAAGAAAACCTTAAATTAATATGCTTAAAGGATAAATTAAATTCCTATAGTTACGTTTTACATGATGGAAATCAATCTGCAAATCGTTTTAAAAAGTTTCTAAAGGATAATAAATTAAAATTTCATGAGCGTCAACTTTTATATATAAAAGAACTTAAATTAAACAATAAACCTCCTTTTGATATAAAAAATAAAGATGTTTTAAAATTTTTCAATGACGATGAAACATTTGAATCATTTGTTGAATATATTAATAAGCCTTCTTTTATAAAACTAGTCTTAACATCAAAAGATATTAAAGGACAGGAATTTTTATTTGGTTGGTTTCATAACGATTTAAATACCCATGTAAAAGGTTTTAGGAGAAGCCCGTTTAAGCCATTTGACGCCCTTAAAGGGGCTAAAAGCAATCTAAACGTACAAAGGATTACTACTAATCGTTTTACTGAGAATCGAATCGAAAACCGCACCTCAGGCGGCGTAAATTTAGAAGATAAATTTTCATTTGTAATTGCGGGAATTGGGAGTGTTGGTTCAAACTTATTTTACTATTTAAATTCATTAAATTTTCCTGAATTTAAATTAATCGACAGTGATATTTTAAGTTTAGAAAATATTGGAAGGCATTTTTTAGGGTTTAATTTTATAGGTAATTATAAGACAAAATCATTACAAGATTATGCTGTCCAAAGTAATCCGATACAGTCCATATTAACTAAAGAAGAGTCTATTGTTAATATTTTAAAAACTAATCCGAAATATATTAATGATTCTGATTATTTATTTGTTGCAATTGGCAAATTAAATATAGAGAAATATATTGGAAAAGCTTTGGATAATGGTCTGTTGAAGATACCTACATTTTTTCTTTGGGTTGAACCCTATTTATGTGGTGGGCACTGCTTATATATTGACCCAAAAAATTCCAACTACTTTGATTTTTTTGAAAATGACCTATTTAGATATAATGTTATTTCTAATAAAGAATACATAAATAATAATACAAAATTATCATTAAAAGAAGCAGGTTGTCAAACTTCATATGTACCATATTCTGCTTCAAGTTTGGTAGGGTTTCTATCTGCGGTGTTTCCTTTTGTAACATCCATTATAAATGCTAATGATGGTATTTCAAAATCTATAACTTGGATTGGGGATACTGAGAATATTATTAATTTGAATATAGAATTATCTGATATGGGTAAAAGCCATAATAATGGGGAGGTAATAGAGAAAAAAATATGAGAAGTGTAAATTTAAATAATAAGACGATTTTTATTTCAGAGTCAGTTATTGAGCTATTTGAAATTTTTAAGCAAAATAACACAAAAGATAATGAGTCAGGCGGGGTTTTGATAGGTCAAGTGAAGGCTGATAATATTTATATCTTAAAGGCTTCAACACCTAATAAGTTTGATAAATCATCTAGATATTCATTTGAGTGTGATAAAGATGCTGCGCAAATTGTAATGGATTTTGAATTTTATAATAGCAATAATAAATCAATTTACATTGGAGAATGGCATACTCATCCTGAAAATCATCCAACCCCTTCGAGAAAAGATATTAAAATGATTAAAAATCAATTTAAAAAAAATAAGCTGAATGAGCCCTTGTTGATACTTATAATTCAAGGGACTGAAAGATTATATGTAGGATTATATGATGGCAATAAAATCGCATTTAAAATTTTATAAAAACTCTTAAAAGAAGTTTTGGGACGATTGTTTCTTTTTCTAAAATAGTAATAGATTTATTTTTCAATTAATAATCACTATATTTATCTTGTAGGTAATTAACCTACATCTATTTCATAGCAATTTCCTCCATCGTTATGCGGTGGAGGTTTTTATTTATGAGGTTAAAAAAATATTTCACAAAACAGAGTGGCTGATTCTATGTACTATTCAGCAGTTCCCCATTCCCCAAAAGAAAACGACTTACAAATCGGGTACGGGGTCTAAAATCAAAGTAGTTCCATTTAAATTTTTAGCTTTTATTAATTACAGTAGCTTGTATTGGAGCTGCTGTTGCGGTAACAGTATTACCATAAACTAATTCATAAAGTCAATGGTATCTTATAAGGAATGGAAAACGAATGTAAACCTTTACAATAAGGAGTTACAAGAGATTTAGGAAACGTGTATGTATAGATAATATAAAGCTTCCGTGTAATGCTTTCTTAGAGGCATATTTTAGACCTATTACATATTAAATATAAATTATTTTACTACAGATTTTACTATTGTGAGTTGAGGTTCTTTTTTATTACTCTTTCTTTGCTCTTCATTTTTGTATTCGTAAAATTCTTTTTGAAGTTGTTGAATTTGAGAAACCTTTCTGCTTCTATCATCATTTACGTAAATATTTACAGTTTCCTCTTTTGAATGACCTGTTATGTGCTTTACTTTTGACCCAAATACTTGATAGTAATGCGTAGTCCCTGTTTTTCGCATTGTGTGTGCTGTTATTAGTTCGTGTTTTGGGTATATTCCATCAACATTTCTTTTAATCTTTTTCCCATTAAGTTTGATGACTTTTGAAATAGAGCCATTTGTTAATTTATTGATTCTAGCAATTTTGCAAACCTCTTTGATGTAATCGTTAAATTTTTGACTACTAATTTTATTAGGAAAACCATCTTTTAAAAGTTCTTCAATCTTATGGTCTATTGGTATTAAAATTTCTTTTGTACCATGTGATTTTTTTTGAATGAAAACCAAACATTTTACAAGGTCATTATTTAAATTTGGTATGTGTAGTATGTTTTTTTCTGTTAGGGGTAGTAAATCACAAACCCTTTGCGCTAAATGAAATCCTAGCAATAACCATTTGCGAGCGTTTATCAAATGCTTTTTATTGAGGTCTGCGTTTATAATTTTTTGTATCTCTTCTTCTTCAATTACAATCGGTTTTATCTTTTTGCTTTTAACTCTTTCAATAATATTTAGTTCAGTTGAATAAGGAATTTTATACGTTCGTGCGTGCCTACCAATGGCTAGAATATCATCACTAAACTTTTTTGCTGTATTGTGTGCATAAATCTGATTATCCGTAAGCCAAACAAAGAATTTATCATAAAACAATTGGTTTATTTCAATTACTTTAAAATTATGATTCTTTTGATATCTTTTAAAGACGCCTTTTAAAGTTTTTAATTGTTTAATTCTGTTTACTGAAAGACCTTTTGTCCCTATGCTATTTTTAAATAATTTTGGATTATCAATAACATAATTAATCCAAAATGTAATTTCAGCGTTCTGCTCTTGATTTTCCTTGTTAAGAAATGTATTTGTAATGTTCTCTAACCATTTTTTAGAGGGCTCTAAGCCATCTCTAGTGATTTTATTGAGATTGTGTTGAATAAAACTTATTAAATCATCTAAATCGCTTTTAAGATTTTTAAGTTCTGCGTTTGTTTCTTTCGGTCTTTTAGTTTGTTTGTTCCAATCTTTGGGATTAATTAATAACCCACTCGAAGTTGTATAATCGTGAGTTCTTCCACTTTTAAGTCTAACGTAAATAGTTGATGTACCCGATTTTCCTTTAATAATTGGATTGATGCTTGCCATATTGAAGTATTTTAACAAATCAAAGTTAATAATAATCCCCACATAATCCCCACAATTTCACTATTTTATTAAATCCATTTAAACTATTTTAAACAACCGCAGTGCTTGATTCCCTGTTTTTTTATTAGAAAAATGATTTAATGTGTTTTTATAAAAATGTATAGTTGTACTCCCACTCGAGGTACTTAAAACCCTATTAATCAACGATTAATAGGTTTTTTTTAAAAGGTATTACTATTCTCCTTAAGAAGAAAATTAAATATTCACTTTTACACACGTTCTCTTAATCCGTTACAAAACTCCAAATTTGACCAATGGTTTGACCTCCTTTGTCGTCTTTAACCACTACTTTCCAATAGTAAGTTGTAGAAGTGGTTAAACTTACATCTAAGGTGTTTGTAGTTAAATTTGAAGATT
>JAMONB010000125.1 GCA_027066745.1 Flavobacteriaceae bacterium | reverse complement strand
AGAAAAGAATATAAAAAAATAAAGGTAATAATTTAAAATTACTACCTTTAAATTAAATTTAAGTCACTAAAATCTGTATCGATTATTCAGGACGTGACAATTTACTCACAATCTCCATCACAATCTGTTGCGTTATTATAATCTTCTTCTGTAATAAAATGTTGACGATTGTCATCACCACTACAAATCTTACACGGATTATCAGTTGTTCCACCATATATGATAACTTTCTCATTATTAAAAATAACTCTTACAGAATCAACACCAATAACTGAATAAAACGCTTTACCAGTATCATTGTCAATTCCAGTAACTCTAGTAATTTTAAATTTAGAATTTGGCTCAATAATAATTGGTTCAGCAATACGTGACCCATTAAAACCTAAAACTTCAACAGTCTTGTCGGTTTGATTAAACAATGTAAAAACAATATCATCACTAGCTTGGTCAACGCAAGATTGCAATATTGCTATTTGTACTATAAATAAATAAAATAATTTTTTACTCATTACTTTTCTGTTTTTTATGGTATTCGTGAATATTTTGTATTTCATAATTTCAATTTTTATTAAATTTAACGATACTCTCTAAATAAATAATCTAATTCTTCATTTTCTGTAGGGTTGTTATACTTTTCTCTAATTTTAGTTCTCCATGTCCACCAAGAGCCTAATGAACTAGGTAAAGCATCTTCGTTCTAAAAATAAAACCTCTTTAGAAATTCCTGAAGAGGTTTTAGATTATATTATTTACTCACAGTCACCATTACAATCTTCTGCATTGTTAAAGTCATTAATTGTAAAGGTAAATGTTTCTTCGCGTTCTCTGTATACACATAAATTTAAAGGATTACGTTCATTACTATTGCAATCAGCATTTACTTTAAATGATTCTTTTTTTTCTTTACCATATATTATTACAATAGAATCTCCATCAAAGAAACTGGTGAAATCATACCCAAAATATGGAGGGTAATCAGAATGGGTTTTTTTTATTTTTTGGTCAATTTCTAAGTTTGTAATGATAGGATTTCTAGAGTTATATGTTAAGTAACTTTTTATTTTTATAGATCTACCACTTTCATTTATAACTGTATAAGTATACTTTTTGATTTCACCTTGATCTGTACCACAGCTCAATATTAATAATGCTATAGTGAATAGAAATAGTTTTCTCATAATTTTAATTATTTAGTTTGTCCAATTTGAAAATAATTCGTTTAAAAATACTGCTGTATTATTGGTTTCATTACTCCTTAGGTTAACTCTCCACTCCGTCCAACTAGTTGCACTCTTTAAAGCACTCTCTAGTTGGTTAATAGTGTATCCTTCAACTCTGTCAATTGGAAGTAAATTATTATTATGTTCTTCTCTTTGATTAAAACCATCTATCATATCAATACCACAAGATGTGTAAAAATTTTCTTCAGAAATTGTTAAGCTTTGTAAGAAATTATCTATATAAGTGTAGTTTTGAACATTATAGAAGTTTACATATCGTTCTCTAACAATAAAGTTTTCAACTGTAGTAGCCCATGTTTCCATAAGTCGTCTTGCGTCTGCTCCTGTAGGGCCGGGATGGTCACAGCTTTCTGCAGATGGAGCACAAGGGCTTGTGTAAGCTTTCCAAACCAAACTGTTATAAGCACTCCCGTCAACTTCCCTATGAGCAGCATGAGCTAATTCATGTATGGTTGTTCCAAAAACTCTGTCTGTTGAATTACCCCAAGCTTGCAAAGAAATATCTGAGCCAAAGTATATTCTACGTGCTTTGATATAAGATGACTTGTCTCTTTTTAAACGTGCTCTTATTCTAAGTTGTCTTTTAAAAAAAGCATTTCTTGGAGGTGAGGTAAGACCAAGTCTATCACCGTAATAGTATAAATGAGCTGCAATAAATATTGTAGCATAATATTGCTGTACACCACTATTTAAATTTAAATTCCAATTGCCTTTTTGTTTTGGGCCATTATAGTTAGCACTATTGAGCCATCCATCTTGAAGTGCAAAGTGGTACCTTTCCCAGTCTATACTATAATTTGCATCTCTTCTAAACCTTCCGTCACAGGAATAAATGCCATTAATGTTGGCTATCCCCGTATGCGTGGTAAACCATCTTCTAGCTCTTACTTTAACCCCTTCAACACCTATATAATCATCTAAAACATCATCCCATACTCTAATTGCTCCTGCTGGTCTCCATTTTCTTCGTCTAAATTTTATGTTTATATCTTCAGGTTCTAAATTATTAGTAATTTTCAATGCTTCATCTACCAATGCATCTATATTGTAAGAATAAGAAGATTTTCCTTTTACATCATCTTTATCTTCATCAGGTATAAAAAGTTCTTCTAATCTTTCATGTTCGACTCCATTAGGAAGCGTCTTGCCAACTTTAACTGCACAATATTGATAAGTAGGTTGGTTGTTTGGTACAGAAGGGTCTCTATAATAATCTCCTCTTTCTGTAATTTCATAATCTAAAGGGTATTCATAGAGAGTTAATGTAGAATCTCTTTTTAGAATTGATAATTCATCTTCGGTTTTAGGCATGAATTTAATGTATAAATGTGTAGTTTTTATCTTATTATTTCCAGATTTTGAAAAACCACTTTTGCTTTTCTGCTGTAAGTTTTGATACGCATTTTTCATGTTTTCAACTGAATATGGATTTTCTAGTTTTTTTCCTAGTATAGTTGGAACTCCATTAGGTTGTTCAATTGCTTGTTCATTTTGAGTTGTTGCTTCAAAACTTTCTTCTTTTTCGCAATTAAATAATAGGGTGAATACTGTTAAAATCAATAGTAACTTTATACTGTTTCTACTCTGTATTTTTATTTTTTGTTTGAAATCGTAATTTTTCTTTAAAAAGTTCATAATTTTGGGGTGTGAGTTAAATTTCGTACTTTAATTCATAGAGAACTGTGAGAAGCTGCTACATCTGTAGTGGCTTTCTCCTTTTATATAGGGCTACATAGGCGATTATCTTTTATAATACATTTAATTTAAGATGTCTGTGAAACATCATAAATGGTTCGTAATTTTTTATAAAAAGCATTTATGTAAAGTTAATATAATTGCTGGAATTAAACACTTTAAAAACCCGTAGTTATTTTGAAAAAACCCGTAGTTATTTTGAAAAAACCCGTAGTTATTTTGAAAAATTAAGTTTTTTGATAGTTTTACTTAAAACAAAGAAGTTAAATTTCTTAACTTCGCTTTATGGTAGATTCTCAGTTGTCACTACAAATAAAAACCTTGCCAAATACACCAGGAGTTTATCAATATTTTGATAAGGATGATGCTATCTTATATGTTGGTAAAGCTAAAAATTTAAAAAAAAGAGTTAGCTCATACTTTACTAAGAACCATGACTATGGTAAAACAAGAGTTTTAGTAAAAAAGATTGCAGTTATAAAACATATTGTTGTAGCTACAGAAACAGATGCCTTGTTGTTAGAGAATAATTTGATAAAAAAATACCAACCTCGCTATAATGTGATGTTAAAAGATGACAAAACCTACCCGTGGATTTGCATTAAAAAAGAAGCCTTTCCAAGAGTGTTTTTAACAAGAAATGTTATTAAAGATGGTTCTGAATATTTTGGGCCTTATACTTCTGTTAAAACTGCCAAAGCCTTACTGTCTTTGGTTAAAGAATTGTATCAATTACGTACTTGTGCTTATGATTTGTCTCAAAAAAATATTAAAGCTCAAAAATACAAAGTTTGTTTAGAATATCATATTAAAAATTGTAAAGGTGCGTGTGAAAGTTTACAAACAGAAACCGACTATTTAGAAGGTGTAAATGCGATACGGAACATTATTAAAGGTCATTTTAAGGATGCTGCAGTGAAATTTAAAGATTTGATGTTGCAATTTTCAGCGAAACATGAATTTGAGGAAGCTCAAAAAATTAAAGAAAAGATAGATTTATTAGCAAATTATCAAGCAAAATCAACAGTTGTAAACCCGTCCATTTCAAATGTTGATGTGTTTTCAATTATTTCAGATGAGAGTTTTGCTTATGTGAATTTCTTTAAAATTATGAATGGTGCAATTATTCAATCGCATACTACAGAGATTAAAAAGAAATTAGATGAAGACGATAAGCATTTGTTAGAGTTGTCAATTGTTGAAATTAGGCAAAGATTCAATTCACAATCAAAAGAAATTTATGTGCCTTTTAAGGTTGATGTTGGTGATCAGATGAAAGTTACCACCCCAAAATTAGGAGATAAAAAAAGAATAGTAGAACTTTCTTTACGCAATGCTAAATATTATAGACAAGAGCGGTTCAAACAAATTAAAATTGTAGATCCTGATAGGCATACCAATCGAATAATGGCACAGATGCAGAAAGATTTGCGTTTGCCTAAAGAACCTCGTTATATAGAATGTTTTGATAATTCTAATATACAAGGTACACATCCAGTAGCAGCATGTGTGGTTTTTAAAGATGGGAAATCAAGTAAGAAAGACTATCGAAAATATAATATAAAAACGGTTGTCGGCCCTGATGATTTTGGCTCAATGGAAGAAGTGGTGCATAGAAGGTACAAGCGTTTATTAGATGAAGGACAAGAATTACCGCAATTAATTGTTATTGACGGAGGTAAAGGGCAGTTGTCATCGGCATTAAAAAGCTTAGAAATATTGGGTTTACGAAAAAAAATTGCTATTATTGGGATAGCTAAACGCTTAGAGGAAATTTTTTATCCTGATGATTCTATTCCTTTGTATTTAGATAAGAAATCTGAGACGCTAAAAATTATTCAACAATTACGAAATGAAGCTCATAGATTTGCTATTACGTTTCACAGAAACAAAAGAAGTAAAAGTGCCATTCAAACAGAATTAGAACAAATATCTGGAATAGGAAAACAAACTATTGTTACTTTGTTAAAACATTTTAAATCGGCAAAAAGAGTTTCTGAAGCTTCAAAGTTAGCATTAGAAAAAATAATAGGAAACTCTAAAGCAACCAAAGTATATAATTACTATCATATAAAAGAATAATATTTTAAATGCTTAAAAACACACTAATCATACTATTATTACTGCAAGTTCAAATGCTGCTTTCTCAAGATAGTATAAAACCTGTTGAGGACTTGAAGGTTGGTTTAGTGCTAAGTGGTGGTGGGGCAAAAGGTTTTGCACATATTGGTGTGCTAAAAGTATTAGAAGAAGCAGGTGTACGGATTGATTACATTGGCGGTACCAGTGCTGGTGCAATAATTGGAGCCTTGTATTCGTCTGGCTATACAGCATCTCAATTAGACTCTGTATTGACCTCGTTTGATTATAATAAGTTGATGCAAGATGAATTACCAAGAAAATCAAAATCGATTTATCAGAAAGAAAATGAAGAAAAATATGTTTTGAGCTTACCTATAAAAAACAAGACTATAGCTTTACCTTCAGCGGTTTCTAAAGGACAAAACTTATTCAATGTATTGTCGAAATTAACGGAACATGTACATACTATAGATGATTTTTCAAAATTACCTATTCCTTTTTTCTGCGTGGCTACCAATTTAGAAAATGGCAATACAGAATTACTAGAAAAAGGGTTTTTACCAGAAGCACTCAGAGCTAGTGGGTCGTTTCCTACACTATTAGATCCTGTTGAACTTGATGGAAAATTATTGACAGATGGAGGTGTCGTAAATAATTTTCCTGTAGATATCATGAAAGAAAAAGGAGTAGATATTATTATAGGAGTAGATGTTCAAGATAAACTTAAATCAAGGAAAGGTCTAAATACAGCTCCGAAAATTATTATGCAAATTGTTAGTTTTCAAATGTATGATAACAACCAGTCGAATAGAAATGACACAGATTTATATATACATCCTGATATAAGTGATTATAATGTCGTTTCTTTTGAATTGGCTAAAGAAATTATTGATAAGGGAGAAGAAGTAGCAAAAAAGCAATTGAACTATTTAAAAGAGATAGCTAAAAGACAACTAAAAAAAGAAGACCCTATTGTTATAGATGGAATACTACATCATGGTGATGAAAAATTTCTTGTCAACGGAATAAAAATTTCTGGAAATGAAAACTATACACGAGATTATGTTTTAGGGAAATTAAAGATGGCTAAAGTAGATTCAATATCTTATGAAAAATTTTATGAAGGAATTGATAATTTGTCAGCTACAAATAACTTTAAGAGTATTCATTACAAATTTATCAAACAAAGAGATGGTGTTGAAATTCACTTCAATTTAAAAGAAGAAGAAGTCTCAACTTTTTTAAAATTAGGTGTGCATTATGATGATTTATATAAAACAGGAGTTTTATTAAACTTTACTTCTAAACATGCGTTGTTTAAAAATGATATATTTTCTGCAGATTTAGTTTTAGGTGATAATATCAGATACAATATTGATTATTTTATTGATAATGGTTTTCATTGGAGTTATGGTATTAATACAAAATATAACCATTTTAATAAAAGTTTTTTTCTTAATCTTGATGAAGAGACACAGGTAGCAATAAAATCACCTATAGAGTATAATAATTTTACTACCCAACTTTTTTTACAAACCTCTTTTAGTAAAAATTTTGCATTGAGAATCGGGGCTGAATTTAAAGATTTTAAAGTTTTTACAGAAACATTAAATAATAATGAAGTCGTTAAAAATTACCTTGATAATAACAGTTATTTAGGTGCTTTTGCAAAGTTGTATTTAGATACTTATGATAAAAAACACTTCACTAAAAAAGGTGTTTATTTAGATCTGAATTATAAAACATATTTATTTTCATCAGAAAATAGCTTTAATCCTGTAAATGATGAGGTTGATAATTTTAACCCATTTTCTTTATTGCATGGTAAAATAGGTTATGCAACTACTTTTTTTGATAAATTGACTTTCCATTATATTTCTGAAGCGGGTATTACTATAGGTGATAACGATAATGGTGTTTTTGATTATTTGTTAGGTGGTAATAATGAAAATTTCACAAATAATTTTATTCCTTTTTATGGTTATGATGTTGCTGATTTGGGTGATACAGCATTTTTAAAATCTATATTCACTTTACGTTATGAACCTTTTGATAAGCATTACATTTCTTTTACAGGAAATTATGCAAGAGTGACTAGTGATTTATTTAACGATGGAGCAATATTTGATGATACAAAATCTGGTTATGCAGTTGGCTATGGGCTAGATTCTTATATAGGGCCAATAGAAATAAAATATACTTGGACACCCGATAATAAACAAAATTACTGGTTTTTTAATGTAGGTTTTTGGTTTTAATCATAGAGTGATAGCCAGAAATGGTTAAACCTGCAGGTTGGTTAGGTCTAGGTAGTTTCTTTCTAAATACCCATAGAGTTTTTCTTATTTGGCAAGCCGTAATTTAAATTTTTCAACTAAGAAAAATAGAATAGGTACAACTATTAAAGTTAAGAATGTTGCAAAGGTCAATCCAAAAATAATTGTCCAACTCATTGGTCCCCAAAAAGCTACGTTTTCTCCACCCATATAGAAATTAGGGTCTAATTCAGTAAACAAGGTGCTAAAGTTTATATTGATGCCTAAGGCTAGTGGTAGTAACCCTAAAATTGTTGTGATAGCTGTTAATAAAACAGGTCTTAAACGAGTTTTACCACCTTCTACAATACTATCTGCTAATTCCTCTTTTGTAATGTTAGTAGCTGCATCAAGATTTTTTTCAGAATGTTTTCTTTTCATAATTAGTAAGGTGTAATCTATCAGTACTATGGCATTGTTTACAACAATTCCTGCTAAAGAAATTACACCAATCATAGTCATTAATATAACAAATTCCATCCTAAATATTAACAATCCAAATAGTACACCAATAAGACTCAATAGTACTGATATAGATATAATGATAGGAACAGTAGCAGAATTAAACTGCCCTACCATAATTAAAAAGATCAATGCGACAGCAATTAAAAGAGCCTTACTTAAAAAGGCCATTTGTTTGGCTTGTTCTTCTTGTTCGCCAGTAAAATCAATAGAGACCCCTTCTGGCACGTTAAAACCTTTTACAATATCACGCAGCTTGTTATTTACATCTGTTGCATTATAATCAGTTAAAACATTAGAAAATAAAGTAACTACTTTTTTTAAATCTATATGTTTTACTGAACTAAAAGTAGTTGTTTCTTTAGCTGTTGCAATGGCAGAAATTGGTATTTGTTTTATCTGTCCATCACTTTGGTTTCTAAAGGTAATTTTTTGATTTAATAAAGCATCTTTGTTATACCTGTATTTATCCATCAGTCGGATATTTATAGGATAATCATCATCAATATCTTTAAACGTAGAAATTTCTTTTCCATAAAGCGAAGTACGTAATGTGCCTCCTATTTGACCTGTTGAAACACCTAATCTTCTCGCTTTTTGACGATCAACTAGTATTGGCATTTCAGGCTTACCTTGATCGATATCCAATTTCAATTCTTCAATGCCATCAACGGTAGAGTTATTGATAAATCCTTTTAATTGATTTGCAGTTTGTAAAAGTAAATGATAATCATCGCCAGAAATTTCAATATTGATAGGAGCACCAGTAGGAGGACCATCTTTAGGCTTGTCAACAATTACTGATACACCTGGGTAGCCGTGCAATAAATTCCGAATATCTTTTAAAACAGTTTCAGTATTGATATTTCTTCTGTCTTGAAATTTTACAAAATCTACTGTAATTCTAGCTTTATTAGGTGTTTTACTTCCGTCTTGTCGTTGAGGGTCAGCAGTACCTTCTCCAACTTGACCAATAACCGAAGTGACTAGAAAATTTTGACCATCGTCTTCATATTTTTTAAGGTACTTTTGCACATCACCTTCAATTTGTTTTGAGATGATATTGGTTTGTTCTATATCAGTTCCTATAGGATATTCTACATATACAAAAACTTGTTTTGCTTGTGTGTTAGGAAAGAATAATGTCTTTGGAGGAAAAATCCCCATCAGTATTACAGCAAAGAGCAACAAGCCAAATGTACCAGCAACAACCAAATAGGGTTTCCAACCTTGCAAGGCGAAACTTAAAAAACGTTGGTATCGATCTTCCAATTTGTTTAGGATACTTTTTTTATCCTCTTTTTTAGGAACAACTTTCATGTAAATAGAAGTCAATACAGGATTGATAACCAAAGCCACAAATAATGATGAGCTTAAAACGATAATTAAAGTAATGGGTAAATATTTCATAAACTCACCCATAATCCCCTCCCAGAGAATTAAAGGAAAAAAGGCAGCTAAAGTTGTAGCGGTTGAGGCAATAATAGGCATTGCAACCTCTCCAACACCTAATTTTGCAGCTTCAATTCTTGGATAGCCTTCATCCATCAAGCGATAAATATTTTCTACCACGACAATACCATTATCAACCAGCATCCCTAAGGCAATAACCAAAGAAAATAAAACCATAGTATTCAAAGTAACGCCCATAAAACTTAAAATGGTAAAAGACAAAAGCATTGATAGCGGAATGGCAATCCCTACAAAGAGAGCATTTCTAAACCCTAAAAAGAAAAACAATACGAGTACGACTAGAATTACACCTAAATAGATGCTGTTTTCAAGATCACTAACCATTGTTTTGGTATCGTTAGACTGATCGTTAGTTTTAGAAATGACTAAACTTTCAGGAAAAACATGCTTTTTAGCAACTGCAAGAATTTCATCAATTTTTTCTGATGCATTTAGTAAGTTTTCACCACCTCTTTTTTTAACGTCTAGCATCACCACTGCATGTGAATATTCTCTAGCGTAACTTTCTTTTTCTTGTTCTTTAAAATTGATGTGAGCAATATCACGCAAGTATACAATATGTCCTTTTTCGTGTTTTACAATAATATTTTCAATTTCTTTCGGTGATGTAAATTCACCAATGACACGAACATTTCTACGGATACCATTTTGTAAGATGTTACCTCCAGAGACAGTCATATTTTCAAAAGCAATTGCATTTTCAATGTCTGTAAAGCTAATTTTTGAAGCTTCCATTTTGTATAAATCAATACTTATTTCAACTTCTTTATCTTGTACACCACGAATATCAACACCCGAAATCTCGGTAAGCTCTTCAATTTTTTCTTCTAAATACTCTGCATATTTTTTAAGATCATCCATTGAAAATTCTCCAGAAAGATTGATGTTCATAATCGGCATCATTTCAGAAAAATTCAATTCTTTAACACTAGGGTCAGAAGGTAAGTCTTTAGGGAAATCTTTATCTGACAAGGCAGCGTCTACTTTATCTTTTACTTTTTGTAAAGCGTCACTTGGTGTAATACTAAAATTAAATTTTACCTGAATATTAGAGAGACCTTGTACAGAATTAGAAATAATTTCATCAACACCACTAATGGCGTTAATTTCTTTTTCTAAAGGTTTTGTAATCAGTTTTTCAATATCTAAAGGAGAATTTCCTGGATAGACTGTTAGTACACTAATTTGAGGAATAACAATTTCAGGAAAATTTTCTCTTGGCATACTTTTGTATGAAAGATAGCCAGCTAAAAGAATGATAAATGTAATTACAAATACCGTTGTTTTGTTATTAATTGCCCAGCTTGATAATTGAAATTCTTTTTGAGTGCTCATATGTCTTATTTTTCTGCAAGTATTACTTCATCATTATTCTTTACAATACGGGCTCCTTTATCTATAATTAAATCTCCTTCTTTTAAACCATCAGAAATATATGACTCATTATTATATTCTTTACCTATAGTTAAGATGGTTTTGATTGCTTTATAACTAGAAGGTTCTTTTTTAGTTAATACAAACACATAATTATTACCTTCTATATCTTTCTGAATTAAATACGACGGAATAGTAATGCCTGTAGCCATAAAATCATTAATTTTCACATCTGCTAATAAATTAGGTTTGATAATTTTATCTTTATTTTTTAGTTCTATTTTCACTTTAAAACTTCTGTTGTTTGGATTGATAAAATTAGCAACTTGATTAATTTTAGAAGTCATTTCTTTATCTAAAGAAGGAAAGGATACAAGTACATTTGTGCCTTTTTTAATGTTTTTTAAATAAGTTTCTGTAATTTCACTCTCTATGTAAACCTTATTAAGATTTACAATTCTTAAGAAAGGCATTTGTGCAGATGATAAAGCACCAATTTTTGCAAAAATTTCATCTATTGTTCCATTAAAAGGAGCAATAATTTTCATTTTTTTTGCTTGGGCATATAATGTGTTCAGGTTTTGTTCTAATCCTTCTTTTTGTGCTTTTGCTTGCAAAAATTGCATTTCGCTTCCTATTTTCTGATTCCAAAGACGCTCTTGTCTTTCAAAAGATGTTTTTGCTAAATTTAACTGTACTTGGAGCTGTGCAATATTATTATTTACAATAGAGGCATCTAATTGAGCTAAGGTTTGTCCTCTACTTACACGTTGTCCTTCCTTTACGAAAATACGCTGTACAGTCCCTCCCACTTCTGGATGAATCTCTACGCTTTTATCAGCTTTAACAGTTCCTTGAACTTCTATATAATGATTAAAATCTCCATTTTTTGTTGTTACAAAAGTTACTACAGGTAGTTTTTTAACAGTATCTAATTCTGACAACTGCTCATTAATAGCTTTTAGTTTTTTGCTCAAACTATCCATCTGTGTTTTTAGAACATTTCTTTGTTGTTGCAATTCCTTGATATTTTTAGAGATAAGCTCTTTTTTCTGACAAGAAGCAATACTGAATAGTATAATTAATGTAAAATAAATGTTTTTCATAGTTTTATATTATTTTAACAAGACCCTTTATAGGGGTTTCATTGTATGATTATTTGCTATTTAATAAGGTTTCTAATGCTACTTTTTTTATGATTACATCTAACATAGATTGTAGGTATTCTTGTTGAGAAGCATATAATTGTGTTTGTGCTTGTCTCAAATCAAAACTAGAACTAATACCTTCAATAAATTTGATTTGATTCTTTTTTTCAATACGTTCTGCCAAGTCTAAATTTTGTTTTTTAGTTTGATATTGTTCAATAGAAAATTGATAATTACTTTTTGCACTAGCAGTTTGTAATTTGAGTTGTTGTTCGGTTTGTGTCAATTCAGTTTTTGCAATTTCTAAATTAATTTTAGCTTGTTTTGTTTTAGATGCTCTACCAAAAGAACTAAAAACAGGAACATTTAAACTAACACCAAATAATGATGAGCCAAACCAGCGTTGATTTGTATTGAGGAACTCAAAGTTTTTGCCATAGCCAGCATATCCACCATTGATAAAGGCAGTTAAGCTAGGTAATGATTTGCTCTTTTCATATTTTAATAATAATTCTTTTGAACGTTTTGCATTTTGAGCAATTTTAAAATCTATATTATTTTCAAGGTTAAAATCTACTGCTAAAAGGTTAAAATCAATATTTTGTAAAGTCAAGGTTTCTAAATTATCCTTTAAAATTAATGGTTGGTCTAAATCGATTCCTAATGTAATATTAAGCATTTTATAGGCTAATTCTTTTAATCGCGTTGCATTGCTAAGGCTATTTTCTATACTAGAAAAAGTAATTTGCAATTGCTCTACACTTTCTTCTTCGGCTAAACCATTCTCGTATATTTGTTGTGTTTCGTGAAGTGTTTTTTGTAGCGTAGTTTTGTTCTTTTTAAGAATTTTAACACTTTCTTCAGCTAATAATACATTTCCATAAGCATTTATGACTGCTTTTTTTATTTCTAAATCCGTTTTTTCTTTTGCATTTTTAGAAATTTCTAAAAATACTCTAGCTGATTGTAGTCCTACCAAATAAGAACCATCAAATAATAATTGTGACAGTGTAGCGGAAGCATTTACATTTTGTTTAGTACCAAAAGAAACTTCAGCAAAATCTCCTTTGTTTCCTCCCAAAAATTCTGCTGGAATTAATGATATCTGCTGTTTTAACCAGTTTTGATAGTCAATCGAAGCACTAATTTGTGGTAGCCCCATAGAAGTTGTCTCCCATTTTTTCTTTTTTGCATTTTCTATTGACTGTCGTGCATTTAAAGCTGTATAATTATGTTGTAGAGCGTGGTTAATAGCTTCGTTTAAAGTGAATATTTTAGATTCTTCTTGTGAGAATCCTACAATAAAAAAAAGGAGACTAAAAAATAGGCATATAAATTTAGTGTTCATTTTTAATTTTATTTTGATAGTATTTTTTTTAATTTTTTAACTCCTTTTGGAGTCGAAATTGCTCTTAAATGATAGTCTAGGTAATTTGTCATCAATGTTTTCATGTCATTTTTTCCCATAGGAAATATTTCAATATCTTTAGTAGAGGTAACACCACTAAAATAAATTCTTGAAATAAAATCGATATCAATTTCTTCTCTAAAATAGCCAGTCTCAACACCTCTTTTTAAATTCTCTTTTACACAATCTTCCATGATTTCAAATTGTCTTTTTTGAAGTGATGTAAATAATTTAGGATAATATTTTTTTAATTGAAATTGAGGAGAAGACTTTTCTCCTTTTAGATTTTCAACTACAAAATCTTTGATATCAAATAACTCTTCAATAGGATTGTTTTTGATGGCACAAATTGCGTCTATTCCGGTGCTAATCTGATTAAAAATAAGGAATACACTTGCTTCCACCAATTCAGTTTTAGTTTTGTAATGGGTGTAAATGGTTTTTTTAGAGATGCTTATTGTCTTTGCAATCTCATCCATAGTAATGCTTTTAAACCCATAATTTAAAAACAATTCTGTAGCAGTATGTAAA
>JAMONB010000124.1 GCA_027066745.1 Flavobacteriaceae bacterium | reverse complement strand
ATAACGCTTCTTTTTCACTATGTTTTCATGAAAATTATTTACAATAACTAAGGCTATGCTAAAGAATTTTTCCTTCTCCAGAAGGTTCGGGATAGCAAAAAATAATTCATTATTACTTTACGACATCACAAATTTAAATTGGTATAATAATCTGTTTCAGAGTTAAAATAATTTCCTTTTATTCGTTTGATTACCAAATAGCTTAAATATATAGTGATTAAGATAGAACTCCACCAAATAATAGTCATTACCAGTTTAAAAATTACATCTTCAGTTTGGGGAGTTATTTTTCTTAGGTCAACTATTACAAAATCTTGTAATGGTGCTAAATATGCAATAAAACCGCTAGCTATTGCAAAATATAACGGAAGTATCCAATGTCTAGTACTTTTATGAGTACTTTCATTCATAGTTAGTTTGGCACTTTTTATAGCGATTGGCTGTAGTGATAACCGGGCCGTTTGGTCTAAGGTGTCAAAAGTATGTAGCATAACTTTCATATCTGTATTTTCGATAGGCATTTTTATTTTTTTAAATACCTTTTTCCATTTTTGATGCAGTCGTAATTCTGTTTCATTAATACGATACAAGTATCTATCTTTATCATAGCTTATGGTTCCTTTTATCGTATAAACCAATCTAGATTCGATATGTTTTTTTCGTTTTTTATAAGCTGTCCATAACGGAATACCAACAATAAGGATAAAGGGAAAAAACACTATTGATATGCCTAAACCTTCATGCATTATTACCAATAGTGACATCGGGAAAATAATGGGTGCCATTAATCCCCAAACACTAGCCCATTTTGAAGTAGTAAAAGCCTCTTGTTCTTCTTTGGTTGATGGTCGTTTTGAAATAAACTCCCCATCATAACCTCCACTTAATTGGAATTTTTTATATAACTCTGGATAGCCTATAAGTCCATGAATACTATAGAGCACAAAAAACTCTTGACGGTATAAAATTTCTATGGTTTTATTGAGATAGAGCTGACCCTCATACAGATAAGGTAAGAAAACATCGGGCACAATAACTTCTATATTCTGATTATTGATATTTATTGCAAAACCATGTATAATTCTTTTAGAGCGATAGGTACTTGTAATCGTAAAATTTACATTGTCAAACACCCAAACACTTTTTTGTAACTTTCCTTTAGGTAACTTTGGGTATAAAAGTAAATCTACACTTAGTCTGGTGTCTAAATCTATATATTGAATGGCTTTTAAATCTTCTTGATTTAACATTCTAGTTGGAGGTATACTAGTTGCAATCCTTTTGTTCTTGCTTATTTTTTTAATTAAAAACACAATTATAACAATTGCTAAAAGGATAAAAAAACCGAAAAAAATGATAGTATCAGTAGTACTCATTATAAATTGGGTTTATAATATGTTCCAAATATTTTATCCCAAATTACGGTATAAAAGCCAAAATTACAATTTGGATGTTGATGGTGTGCTTTATGAAAAATGTGATTACCAAACAGTATAGGTTGTTTAGTAGCATTGGTATTTAAATGCCCAATAACTCCCAATATCCAATTGATAAAAATAAAGACTAAAAAACTATAAAAATTTAATGAAAACACAACTGCACAAACTGTTAATAGCAATCCAAATAATAATGATTCTACGGGCTCCATTACATACAAACTAATGGCATTAAAATATTGATGTGTATGATGCTTTTTATGAAACTCTTTGAATGGCCATATATGATGTGATGCTAAATGCAAAACATACATGGCAAAGTCAAAAAAGAAATACAACAGTACTACATCTCTAATAAAATGTGTTTCTGTAACAAAATGAATAACACCTTTACTAAACAACAAATAACCAGGTATTGCCACTAAAATATTGATAAGAAGTACAGCGAGGCTATTGTAAATATCATGTTTAGTGAGTTCTAGTGTTTTATGATGATGTATTTTCGACCATGAATAACTAATTGCAACTGTAAATAGGTACATTAAAATATTAGCAACAATTAATATTGTCCAAAATAGATATGTATTTTCAACTAATTGCATTTGTCATTTTAGTATTAATCATATCAAATAGTTCTGTTCGTTCTGCTTTCTTTATAGGGTTGATTCCTAAGGTCTGTTTTTTCTCTTTTTCTTCACTATTTCTTACATAAAGGGTAATCAACCTCCCACTTTTATGCATTTCCGCTTTTACAATGTCTTTGTATTTAATGAGTTTCTTTTTTGCTGCAATGGCTTCTTTTGCTTCTAAATAATCATCGTGTAATGTAATCAATACCCTGTCTTTTCCCCAAAATGCCAAAGCACCCCAAAAAATCGCAAAAATGGGTAACATCATAATAATTGTATTTAATATTAAATATATTGCAATAGTTGCTATAAGAGCAAATATGGCTACGCCCATAAACGTATTGAATTGTGTGGCACTTGATTTAAATTCTCTTGTCATTATTTCTTGGGTTTAAAAAATTCATTTTCGGTTAAACTATCTAATATTCTACGACACCCTATAATGCCTAACATCCCTATAGGAACAAAGAAAAAACTACTTATCATAAATATTTTGGCTCCTAGTTTTATTTTATCTGTAAAACTTAAAAAATAGAGTCCAACCAAATTTCCTGCTAAAGGGACTAACATTATTAGGAGTAAAATCTCTTCTTCCATTCCTGCCAATAATGTGACTGCTATATGAATAGCAAAAGCTAAATAAATAGAATCGTTTATTTTTTTGAATTTCATGAGTCTTAATTTTTAATATTTAAAGAAAATACATGTTGTTCGTCATTAATCATTTCCTTAAAGATCAATATTTTTGGATGCTCGTTTTATGAATTAAATTTATTAGTATAACACTTAAAGATAATGGATATTGCTTACCTATAGTGTTCTGTTTTATATTCGCAGTAAGCTAATTTATATGTGCTAACTTAATAATAAAGTAAAAGAGCATCTGTATGTTAAATCAAAATTATGTTTAGGTAGTTCTACTACATAAATTTTGATTAAAGATTAGCAGGTAACGTATACTTTATTTATAAAATCAATGACCATTGGTGCTCCAGCACAACCACCATAAGTTTCCAAATTAACATCGGATGGGTTGCTTGAAATTAACCAATCTCCAGTTTTATGGTGTTTTCTTAAAACACCTTCATCTATAATTTCTCCATTTTCAACTCCTACAGAAGAGTGTCCTTTGGCAATTACCTTTATTGTATTTCCTTTAATAATAACTTTTACTTTTTCGCCCATCGACCTCCCTTGCCATTCGCTATAAGCAATATCGTAAATATAGGTGCCATCTGGAGGAATTTCTTTATGTTTTTTAGCTGCGGTTTCACCTAGGTCTTTGATAATACTATCAGCATATTTTTTATGCTCCTCTGGGTTATATACCGTTTTTATTTGTGGAGAAGCAACAGTATCTGTTTTTTTAGACAAGGTATCTTTATTAGCATTGTATATTTCTTTATCTTGAAGATTATTGGTAGCATTGGCATTATTACTTTTTTTGTTTGAGCATGAAAATAATAGTACTAATACCATAATATTTATAAATGATTTCATGAGTTATTCTTTTTGTTTTACTAATGTTATTAATTGTTCTTTGGTAAGTCTTTTTCTAGTTTTAATAGGTTTTCCATTCTGATATTTTCTATAAATAAACAAGTCGTTTTTTTGTTGCTTAATGACAATGCCTTGGTATCCCCTTCCTTTTTTAATAGTGCACTTACTCAATAATTGAGCATCTAAATAAAAGTGGGCAGCACCACTACCTCTAAAAAACAAATTATTAATATCTAAAAAATCCTTATAATCAGGTATAGACGATAATTTAAATTCAGGATACATTTTAACCTGAAGGTCTTCAAATTTAGCATCAGCCAAAAGTAGATTTGGTTTTTCTAAATACATCGTAATGCTAACATTAGGAATCTTTAATTTGATTTGAACATCTCTGAGTTCGTCATTTTTAAACTTAAGGTATCCTTTTTCATTTTCAGTAAAAAATTCTACTTTCCCTTCGACTTTCTCTATGTTTGTATACGTTAGTTCATTATATTTTTCAAAGGTATCTCCAGTTGATTTAAAAGTGATAAAGCCAGTATCTGTTGATGTAACTTTAAAAAGAGGGAGGGCTGTTATACCTTGATAATAAAGGGCAAAAATTTCTATTTGAATTTGTTTTCCTTTTTTATAAAAATGTTTGTGGTAATCTTTATTTACAATTTCTAAATCGACCCCATCAAATGGTTTGTCGTTTACATACTTAATACTATCTAATATTGGTTTTAATAAAGAACCTGTAGTGCTATAATAATATTGCATTCCTGTCTTTTTGCCTTTTTTATAGTACTCTATTTTTTCTATAGTGCTATTTTTAGAATAAAAATGCCCTGAAAATGGCTTCCCTTTTTTATAAATACCTATAATGCTATCTAAACCCTTAAAAGGAAATTTTTTAATTTTTCGTAATATAATACCCTCTTTATAAAAAGTTGTTTCTTCTACCGTATTTTCAATTAAATTAATTGTCTGTTCTTCTCCATATTTTTTGCCATTTTTATAAAGTGTACGTGTAAAATTTCTAGGCTCTTCTTTAGCATCAATTGTTATAAAGGTTCCGTTGTTTGCTTCACCGTTTTTAAAATGACCTTGATAAACAATTTTATTATCTTTAGTTGTTGTTTCTTTTGTGATGAGATAATTGTTATAATCCTCAACCAATTTATAATTACCAAAATAATAAGTAGATTTCACTAACTTGTTATTTTTATAATAATTTTCAAATGTTTTTTTAATATAAACTGTACCTTGGTTTATATGACCATCAAAGTATTGTGCAGTAGACACCAATTTTCCTTCTTTGAAATACTGAACTTTACCGTCTAGTTTTCCTTTTTTATAGTGTTGAACGATGCTATCATATATTAATGTATAGTTATTATTTATTTTAAAATAAAGGTTGTTCTTACATTGTTCTAGACCTGTTTTAAGTCCGTTATTATAGCTTGTGATACAATTATTTTCTATAACAGTACCTTTAAAAGGAGCTCCTTCTTTATAAGTACAAGTTGTTGTTTTATTAAGCCGTTTATCTTCAAATGTTACTGTCCCATCCCAAACATCATCTTTATAATTTCCTGTAATAAAAACACCTTGGTATGTCTGTTCTGTAAAAGGACCGTTTAGACGACCTTCTTTATAAGTCAAAAGTCCATTACTATATTCGCTATAAATTTGCCCGTCATCTGGCTTTCCATTTTTAAAAGTAAGTGTATATTGTTTGTCTTTGTGGTAGCTCGTTTTTTTTGCAACTTCACCTTTATCATTATAGAATTGTATTTCCTCTACAGTGTCTTGAGCATCTCTTTTATAGGTTTCTCTTTTTACTATTTTTCCATTTCTATAAATTAAGACACTTAAATCTTCGCAAACTTGACCGTTAAAAGGCTCTCCGTTTTTATAGTCACATTCACAGCTTCTATTTTGAAAATAACCTTTGCTAAAAACCTTTCCTGAACGTTCATCATTCTTGTACTCTTGCTGGTCAATTATTTTCCATTTATAACCATACTTAATAAATAACCCATGTTTTTTACCTTCTTTATAAGACGATAAGGTTTTGTTATAGTCATCATAAAAGGAACCCATCCAAGAAATGTCATTTTTATATATGCCTTTGGCTATTTGCTCTCCTTTTTCATTGAAATATGCACTCTCTCCTTCTTTTTTGTTGTTCTTTATATGATGATATGATTTAATTTTTCCTAAATAGTACCCAAAACTATCTGTATAATAAGTTGTTGTTTTTCCTTCTAGCTGTCCGTTTTTATAGCTAGCAATGGTATTGTCTGTAATTTTGAATTGTCCGTTCCAATGAGCATTGTTTTTATTGATGCCTTTAGCAATGATTCTTCCTTTTTCATAGGCAATTTCTTCACCTTCAAGTTTTCCGTCTATATATGTTTCTAGGATATTATAATCTAAAAATGTTCCTAAAAACGGTTTTCCACCTTTATAAATTCCTTTGGCAATTTGATTTCCTTTTAAATCTAACTCAACACATTCACCTTCTAACCTACTGTTTTTATAATTTTCGTAACCTTCTATACTTAAAATATTCTTATCATTATCTATATGAAATCGAACATGTTTACCTTCGCTATACTTTTCAATGGGTTTGACGCTTACATCGGCTATTTGTTCTCCTTTTTTAGTATAGACAATAATTTTATTAGTATGCCCCTCTTTATCTTTTATAGACTTTTCGGCAATTACTTTGGTGTCTTTATAATACCTATAACCTGCAATTCTATTACCATTTTTAAACTCATCAATATAGGTGTACGGACAGCAACTTTCAAAGGTTCCATCAAAGGCTTTGTCATTTTTATACGTGCCTTTTGTTTTTGAAGAACCATCTTTGAAGTAAGTTTTTGAGAGCCCGTTTCGTTCTCCGTTCTTATAAGTAAATTCTTGTTCTTTATTACCGTTTTTATAATACCAAATAGCTTTGCCATGGTATATCTCTTTTGCAGGATGAGTAATAAGACCTTCCATTTGCAAATTACCATTTATATAGTAATCTTTAATTTGATACATATCTCCTACTTTTTTTAGAGGCATAGGACGGTAAAACTCAGCATTTTGCTTGGTAGTTTTGTTCCAAACAGCATTAAAATAAAGCGTATCTTTTTGAGCCATAAGATTGGAGGCGATACTTAATAACAGGATTAAGAAGGTGTTTTTTATAATTCTAAATTTCATTTTTTATATCCTTTTTTTAGTTTACTCGCAATTAATTTATCGCCAACTTTATAGGCTTCTTCTCTAGAATCAAACTCTTTAGTTTTTGATTGCCCTTCTGTACCAATCTTACCATAAGTAACGGTATATCCAGACCCATAATGCTCTATTTTCCAGAATTTTTGTGATTTATCATCCTTAAATACCAGGTCTGCATTGTGCTTTTCATCTTCTATAAACTCTAATGCACTTTCTAAGGCTTCGTTTAATTCTTCATCTAAGGGGGCGTAAAATGTAGAAATATGAGCAAATTTATTTAACCATTTTTTATTGTTAATTCTTTCTTTTATCCAGTCTTCTGCTAGTGGGTTGGCACAATAATAGATTGATCGATAACCTTCAGCATGATAACCATATTTTAAAAACCAATCACAAATGGTTTCTAACATGGTTTCTATTTGCACTTTATTGAATTTTAACGTTGGGTTTATCTTACTGTCATATTCTTCTGAAAAAAGTTTGGTATAAACTGCATCTATAAGTTTTGTATTCTTTTGACTGGGTTTCTGTTTAATAATTGCAATCAAAAACTCAAATATTTCTGGCAAATGAGCAACACCTAAAAAGAATTTTACAGCCGCCTCTTTAGAACTTTTCCACATAGAATCGTTTCTAAAATCTGCTTCTGGTATATCTAAGAAAGTTTTGGCAATTTCAAGATTTGAATCTTGCTTATCTTTAATTAAATTGGAAAAATTATCACCAAAAATTTCTTTGCTAATATCATATCCTGCAAATTCTATATAGATAAATAACTTTACTAAAACTTCTTTTTTGTTTAAAATCTTAGCATTCCACAAATAAACAAAACAACGCTTTGCTAATTCATGATTTCTGATGTTCTTAAGCGTTTCTAAAAGAATTTCAGGTTTAAATTCAGCTAGAACCTTTTCTATATTATTATGGTATTTCTCTTTTTCTTCTTTTGGAGTATCAAATCTATCATATCCTTCGAAAATGGTGTTTAACTTCTCTAAAGCATCACGAATTTCATTAATATTTTTATTTTTAACTCCTAAAATACTTTGTATATCTTGGTACTCTTTACATGTTTCATTACCTTGAAAATAGAACTTCGCTACTTCTTCTAGTTTCTTTTTGTTACTTACAAATTCACGCACATCCCAAAGTATAATTTCTGCAAACGATTTTTTATGAGGTGTTTTAAAATGGTCTTTATATGCTAACAATTCCGAAATTAAAATATCGGCATTTTTGGTTTTCTCTTTTGAAGTTGTATTTGGGTTACAAGCAAAAATATAAGAAAGTAATGGAATATCTTTGGGCTGATCTTTAATTAACACATCAAAATCATCCCAGTTATTACACTTATTAAGATTGTTTTTTAACCATCGCATTCGTACAATTAATTGTTCTTCTATCTTAGGATAAATAGTAATTGATTTCCACCATAATTCTAAATTATCAGGATTGTAATTTTTATAAACCTGCTCCCAATAGATCAGATAAGACCTACGTTTTAAAAACAAATCTTTAAACTCCTTTTCATCACTAGAATATCCTCCTTGAATCTCAAGATTATAAAAGGCATCTGTTTTTTTAAAAAACGCTAAAGGCTCTTTTATTAGAGGTAATTTTTCAATTAAATTATTTTCTTCAATAATCGTCACTACTTCATCGTATCGACTGTCTAGGGTTGCTCCAAAATGATTCAACCAATACAATGCTAAGTGTGGATCTTCAACAAAAACTGATTTTTCACTTTCATAGTTTTTATAGGTTTCTTCTTGTTTGACTTCTGCACTAAAAGTAACCGTTTTTCGATGTGCCCAATTCATATACAACATAGAGATAGCGATATATCGATTCATTAGTTGCTCTGCATTTACTTTTAGTTTTAGTGGTTTTTGCTTGTAATCAATATTAAATTGTTTAGGGTGTTTTACTTTTAACTTACACATAGAATAATCTTCATGACTAACACCATAAGTGCCACTTTTTCCTCTTAAATCATTCACCACCCAATCACCACTTCCTGGATAAATACAGTTGCCTTTAATTTGATTATCTTCTCCAATACCTAGATTTTCACAGCCTGCATACTCTGGATAAAAATAACCCCAATCTAACATTCTTCTTTCAAAACGATTTTTATAATACTCGTCTAAATCGGTTTTGGTATTTTCAATTTTATCTGCTAAAAAGGGTTGGTTGGTAGTGAGTAATTGATATATTTTTTCATCATCCCAATCTAAAGAACCGTATTTGTCTTTTTTAATAACTTCTTTATTGGTAACGGCATTACTGTAATAAGAAACTTCATATTTGTATTCAAAAACACTGCTGATATCTAGAGCTTCTTTGTATTTGTGTAATAAAATATTGGTTTTTGCATTTTTTGAAACCAATCTAAAGTATGATTTTGTAATCTCCTTTACTTCAACTTTTCCTTCTATATAAATCAACTTGCAATTCCAATTCACAATTAGATTTTTGGCTTTTAAGTCGCCTTTTATAATGATATAGTTATCGTTATTTTCTTTAAAAAACAAGGTACCATCTACACATAAATCACCTTCAATAATAATGGTTTTGTTATCTGAATATCTTTCGTTTTTACTACTAAAAACAAAATCACCTTTGATGTGTTCTCCTTTTTGATAAACTAACGTGCTTTTTTGGAACTTTTTGATGTCATAACTATCAGAAAACACTCTTTTAAGTAAAGGATTTTCGATAAGCGATTTTCTAAAATTCTGTGTGTCTGGATTATTTTGTGCTATATAATGATGGGTATGTTTTAAAATAAAACTAATTTCATCTTTATATAACATCACCTCTGTTGTTTCGTTTTCTTTTAACCACTTTTCACGCTCGGTTTTACCTTTAAAAAATTGCCAATATAAATGGTTTATGGAATCTTCTTGCATACAGACATAGTTTTCAAAAACAGTAGCGACAACAGTATTCGAAGCTTTTTTACAAACAAATGTTTTTAGACATTTTTGAACATTTAATTTTTCTAAGCTTTTGCCAGACAAAATTTTAAAAATAGTATTTGTATCTATAGACTTACTTTCTATCGCTGCTTTTTTAAACTTCTTTTTTATTTTCTTAGTAAAATCTTTTCGGTCATCAGAATAGCTAAGTTCAACTTCTTTTGACTTAAGTACTGCGGTATTAAAATCTTTTAAACTAAAAGGGTTGGAATAGAGATACCAATCTTCTTTTTCATTGGCAAGAACTATAAACATAACTTGCCAATCTAATGGGTTTTTGGCTTCTCTATTAGCAAAGAAGTAGTATTTATTTTCTTCTAAAAGAATATCTGAAAAATCATCAATTTCAAATTCACTGGTTGGTGATTCTAATGGAAATCTTGGTAATTCAAATTCTTGCTTTGTTGGTATTTCAAAAAATTCAGACTTCGTTTTGTCTTTAAATTGACTCAAAAATTCTTTTTCAGGTATCGGTTTTTCAAAAGAGTCAGGATTCTTAAAATTTTCAAGAATCGCATCAATATTTTTTTTATCAGATTCTATGGTGTACGAAACAACTTTGTTTGTAATCGTATTATTTTCAATAGTATAATTTATAAATTGAATGCAGCCCAAGTCTGGTCTTGGTGACACTTTAAAATACCTTGAGCTGTTTAAACTTTTGTATATATCACCTTCAAAAATGGTTTCTTTAGTTATGGTTTTTATGGTGCATAAACTTACCGTTTGCTCTAGACTTAGTAGTTCAAAATCTAAAATAAATAACAAATTAATATAAAAAGAAAGCTCTTCCGCTACACTGTGTGCTGTCAATTCATCTTTTTCTGAAGCAATAAATCCTGAAATAAAATTGGCTAATGTTGGTAATATCGTATTGTCATTTTCATCTTCATTCTCACTTGAAATTCTATATAGACGATATTCTCCATTTAACACTATCAAACTCAATGGAACTACATTGCTTTTTAAAATATCCTCTTTGTTTTTTTCTACAAAATAATAGGTTTTATCTAATTCAAAGTTGGCAATTATCTTATTTGCTTTTTCTTTAATTTCTTTAGGAATAATATATGATTTGAATCCTTTTTTGACTTGTTTATCAATAAATTTTTGATATAGTTTTTTGTCATCACTATCTGATAAATCAAATAGATCTGTTTGGATTTTATTCTTAAATTTTTCAATAATAAAATATTCAACAAAATCATTTGATTGGTTGATAAATATATATTTTTCTTTGGTTTTGTGTTTTAGAATATTCATCTTCTATTTAATTTTTATATTTGGTGAGCTAACACTATTCAACTTAAAACCGCCATCATCTGTTTTTAAAAAATCTAAGTGTTCTTGATAGTTTTTTCCTTCTTTTTTTTGATTGATAATAATACTGAGCATAGGATATTTAGCTTTAAATGGTTCGCCACAGTCATCAAAATATTTTTCATACGAAGGTTCATTCCAAATGAGAGGATTCAGTTCGCCGATACTAATAAAATAATCGGCATCTTCTTTTTGAAGTGCTAAAAATGTTTTTATCAGATATTCTAAATTGGAAGCTATAAAATGTTTTGCTTCAATTTTTTCTGTTTTCCCTGTTATTTGTTTCATGCCATAAAAATAAATTTCGGGCATAGAATTTTCTAGTAATCTCAATCTTGGTAATTGAATTGCAGCAGATTGTTGAGCAAATTTTAAACGTCTAATAAAATTATTAAAAAGCCAATGTTCAAACTCCTTTTTATAGTTATTAAAGCTATAGTAGTTATTGCTTGAGCCTACTTGTGTTAAACGGTAGGGTAGGGCTGTAGTATCATTTTCTTTCATTGAATAAAGATCAATAGTATTGTTATACTTAAAACCTTTAATCAATACTTCATTGTTTTTATCAATTAGTAGGGTAGTGCCATTTTGCCAAGTCCAATGTTCACAAGGTTTTTCTTTTTGATATAATTTACCGTCAAAACAGGTTCTTTTAGCATCTTTAATCACTACAGCTACATTGTTCCGAAAAGGTAAGGCATCGGAATAGATTGCAGGAATTGACACTTTACCTTTGCCATCAAAAAAACCAACCTTGTCTGTTTTAGAATCTCGAAAACGAATCATACCTTCGCTTTCGCAATCAAAAGCCATATCCCAAATATATACACTGTCTTTGCCAATTTTTTTTTCATTTTTAAGCAAGTAATAGCTTGAAAGTTTCCCATCATTTTCTTCCATTACAGCCATAATATTTCTAAATTTTTTAGCAGCTGTAAAGCCCATGAATTTAGGTGGAATCATGACTTTTCCATTTTTATTTTTAAAACCTCTTTTATAGCCATCTTTTGTAGAGAAGGCGTGCCAAGTATTGTCTTCTTGTCCGATTGTAGTTAAAGATCCTAAAAAAAGGATTGTCGTGATTAAGATCGTATACTTACTTAAATTAAAAGTTGAAACATTCATAATTATATTTTTTTACCTTCGATTATAATCCATTTTTTTAGTGCCATTGTTTCGAATTAAATCGTTTTTCATCTTTATCGTATAAACAATATATTTCTTTTAAATATTCTTTTAAGTCTAGAGTTTCTTTAGCAGGTAAATCTTTTAATCTTATTTCTATTTTATCAACTATATTTTCTAGCTGTTCACCACTATGTGTATGCCATTTAGAAAATTTTGTGCCTGCTGCTTCTGTATCTTCGGTTCTGTAGGCAAATACTATTGGTTGGAACTTATGAATAGCCAACAATGCTTTTTCAATATCTGTATTGTACTCATCAAAGTCATCGTCTATATAATCATATCCATATTCCATAAAAACATTTAAAAACCGACTATTAAAATCTTCTACTTCTGCATTAAGAGTACCTGGTAGTAGTTTTGTAATTCTTGTTTTATCTTTTTTAGAAGGAATTGTTTCAAAATATATGGTTAAACTATATGCCTCAAAATAGCTTGCATTTCCTGCTCCAAAAAAAGGAAATTCTTTAGAAAATTGAGCTTCGTAAGTAGGTTTAAAGTCGTCCTCATCATATAACATTAAAAATATAGAACTTTCATCATCTGAAAGTGTAAAAGGATCTACAATATGATGGCCCTTTATTTCTTTCTTCAAAACTTTTTCTAGTTCTAAATTGGTTTTGAAATCATGTATTTCTAATTCACCATCAATAATAAATATCGTTTTTCGTTTAGCATTAGCTCCAACTAAACGTCCTTTATTTCTTTTATAAATTTTAGCATTAATTAGTTCTTGAGGAAGACACTTATCTAACTTTTTTTGAAGTGGGTTGTCAATGGTAGTTAAAACTTCGCATTCATTTTTTAATTGGATAATTTTATAGTGTTTACTATCATCTGAATAAAATGTTCTCGTGTAAGATGAATTAGTGTTTAAATTGTAGTATGTAAAAATTTCATCATAATGAATTATCAAATGCTCTTTTCTAAAGTAAAGGTTTGGTTCAGGAAATTCAGAAAAGGCATAATAGTCGTAATCTTCAAACTGTTCTTTAAGTTCCTCATCAAGAGTATCCATAAATTGATATTCTTGCTTGATTATCGTTATTCTTTTTAAGATTTTCTCCTCAAAAAAAACTTCTTCTGTGTCTGTTGTCTTTTCATCTAGATTATAATGATGGATGAGCAAAATAAAATCATCTATTCTGTCTAGTCCAATTATTTCTTTTTCTTTTTTATAGTATTTCATAATATTGAGCTTATATCTCCTTTTAAGTCTAAATATTTAAAAGCATCTTGTAATACATCACCATGTACAAAATCAAATTCATCAATAGTTTTTAAAATTAAAATTAGTGTTTCTGTGTCTTGGTAAGACAAATCAGCTGCTTTAAACAATTCTCTATAAAGCATCAATATTTCTGAATTTTTCGCCATCTTCTCAATGGCTTCTGTATACAATTTTTGCCTTTCTAGAGCAGTCCATTTTGCGTCTAACAGGTTTGCCCAGCTATATTTTTCATAAGTCCCTGAAAAATGTTTAGCCTCTTCG
>JAMONB010000123.1 GCA_027066745.1 Flavobacteriaceae bacterium | reverse complement strand
ATTTCTATGATTTTATTGCAAATACAACTGGTGTATTACTAGCTGTTTTTGTTTTTTATTTGTGGTCCTATAACCAAGAGAATTGAAATAACTCTTGTTTTAGTGAAAAAAATTATTAAATTAGCAGAGTAATTAACAACTTTACAAAATGGAAATCAAAAAAAATCCGAAAGCAAATTTAGAAAACTACAGCAAGTTATTCTTACAACTTGGTCTGGTATTGGCATTACTTATCTCTTATGTAAGTATTGAATACAAAACATTTGACCGAGAACTTGATGATTTATTAGGAGGGAATCTTGAAGAAGAAGAGGAAATAGACATTCCTTTAACAGAACGTATTGAATTAGTTCAACCACCTCCACCACCTCCACCAGCACCTGAAAAAATTGAGATTGTTGAAGATGATAAAGATGTTATTGAAGATCCACCTGCTTCTACAGAAGCCGATCAAGATACTAAAATTGATGAACCAATCAAAGAAGTTATTGAAGATGAAGAAGTTTTGGAAGATGTACCATTTTCAATTATTGAAGACGCTCCTATTTACCCTGGCTGTGAAGGGAATAAAGCTGAATTGAAAAAATGTCTGCAAAAATCTATACAAAAACATATTGGCAGAAAATTTAATACAGGTTTAGCTAGTGAATTAGGTTTGGAACCAGGAAGAAAAAGAGTAATTGTAATATTTAAAATTGACAAAACTGGAAAAATTGTTGATGTTAGAGCTAGAGGGCCACATGCAAGATTAGAAAAAGAAGGCATAAAAGTAGTGAAAATGTTACCAAAAATGATTCCAGGTAAACAACGTGGAAGACCAGTTGGTGTAAAATATACTTTACCAATTACTTTACAAGTAGAATAATAACTATTTTAAAAAATTATTTAAGACCATCAATATTGATTGATGGTCTTTTTTTTGTTCCCTATTGCAATACTTTAACATGATAATTATCATTCATTTATAGCTAAATAATGAAGACCTTTGTTGTGTTATTACAGACTTGCTGATTAAGCACTCTACCTTTTGTAATAATTCCGATCATTCAGTCAGTTCGTAATAATTTTAGTTAGATAGATTATTCAATTAATTTAAATTTCTTAATTATGGAAACTAAAAAAAACCCTAAAGTAAGACTTGAAAATTATAGTAAATTATTTTTACAATTAGGTCTAGCACTATCATTAACCATTGTCTATTTTTCTTTTCAGCATAAAGTTTATGATCGAACCATCAATAGCTTAACCAATGCAATGGAGGAAGAAGAAATTATTGAAGATATTCCAATTACAGAACGTCTCGAAATTGAAAAACCATTAACTCCTCCACCTAGTGCACCTGAAGTAATTGAAGTTGTAGAAGATAAAACTGAAATAGAAGAAAACATGATACAGTCTACCGAAACCGATCAAAATGATGCTGTAGAAATTGTAAAAATTAATCAGGTAGTTGAAGTTGTTGAAGAAGAAGTAATCGTTGAAGATGTACCCTTTGCTGTTATTGAAGAAGCTCCTATTTACCCTGGTTGTAAAGGAAATAAAGCTCAAAGAAAAAAATGCTTAAAAAGTAAAATAATACAACATGTAAGTGAAAATTTTAACACTGAATTATCTCAAGAATTAGGCTTAAGTGCTGGTAAAAAAAGAGTCATTGTTTTATTTAGTATAGATAGCAATGGTCAAGTAGCAAAAGTTCGTGCTAGAGGTCCTCACGCTAGATTGGAAAAAGAAGCTATAAGAGTGGTTAAATTATTACCTAAAATGACTCCTGCAAAACAACGTGGTGTGCCTGTTGGTATAAAATACACATTACCAATCACTTTAGAAGTTAGGATATAGTAATTCACTAAAATATAAAGTATGAATTGCTAAAAATTTATTTATTTTTTAGCTTTAGTTCCTTTTTTAATTTTTCAATAATAATATTTGTATATAAAGAAGCTCCAATATGGTTAAGATGTTTTACATCCTTAAAATATTTTTTATTATTTAAAAATAATGAATCGTTTGAAAAATCCCAAAAAGGTATCTTTTGTTCCTTACATAATTTTTTCATGAAATCTATTTCTTGTTTTTGCTTAAAACTTAAATAAATTGGAGAATAAATAACAATAACTTTGGCACCTGAGTTTTTTGCTAAATGCAAAAACTCCTTATTTGCAGCTAATATCGTTTTATCAAACTCATAAGGGATAACAGTTTTAATCGTATCCATCTCTTTTTGCCACACCCCTTCCTCTGGTTTATACCCATTATCTGTTACTCTTTTATTACTATGATTTGTATTTCTTAAAATATTATACACTTCAGAATTATGAGGGTAGATATTTGATAGTAGCTTAATTTTTTCAAAAGGACTCTTTTGCTCAACAACCTCTCTAATCTCTTCATGAGTATCGTAATATGGTGTCAACATCGACAACATATCATAGGATAGTTCTTCATCTTCTAACCCTCCAATAAAATCTAAAATAATAACTTTTGGCACATACCTTTTTAATACAGACTTTAATATTGCATTCTGATAGAGTAAGACACAACCATCCATACCAGCATTATAACAAGACAGGTTTAGTGAATCTTGAATCATCTTAGGTATATAGTGGTGATTTGCACGAGAAGAACCAATTATTAACACATCGGCTTTGGTTTTCTCCATAGCATGAGTAATTTGAAAATTCTCACCTTCTACAGCTTTGAAATAATTGTAATTTAAACTCTTTCCTATTAATAAATCAAATACAAAAACTGTAATTCCAACTAAAACGATATTGATTAATATTTTTTTTAACATTCTATCAAAATTGAAAATATATGAATTGACCTCCATCCAACACTCCTATTAAGAGGATAATAATAATAATGGCACTATAAGATAGTATTCTAACAATCTTATTTTTATTTTCAAACAGTAAAAAATTATTAGGATAATATTCATCAGTAAAATCTTTTAAGAATAAAAGTAATATCCCTACAAACATATAAATTACAGTTGATGAAGTTCCTATAAAAATTTCTCCTGATGTTGTAAAAATTTTATAAAAAACAGTCAAGGCTACACTCATATCTGTTCCTCTTCCAAACACTTCTGAAGTTGCAAACAAGACATATGTTATAATTATATTAATAAATATATATCCTATTTTTCGATTTAAATTATGTTTTTTTTCAAAAGCAATTTTCTTTTTATTAGTTAATGCTTCTGTACTTAAAAAAAGACCTTGTATAACACCCCAAGTTACAAAAGCAAGTGAAGCTCCATGCCAAATTCCACTAATAATAAAAGTAATCATCAAAGCGATAACTATGCCCCAAATTTTATACTTTCGAACAGCAAATGTTATAGGTGTATATAAATAATCGGTTAGCCAGGTAATTAAAGACATATGCCAACGCCTCCAAAACTCTGACATTGAGGTTGCAAAAAAAGGTCTTCTAAAATTCTCCCTTACATTAAGTCCTAATATTTTAGAAACTCCAATTGCAATTAAAGAATAGCCTCCAAGATCTGCATAAACTTGAAATGGATACAAAAGTGTAGCTATCATTAAAGTAGTACCATTATGAAATTCATAATTTTCAAATACAGCATCAACGTAAATACCTACTCTATCAGCAACAACTAGCTTCATGAAATACCCCCAAAGCATTAATTTTAAGCCTGAAGATATCATTTTATAATTTGGTGATTTACTCTCTCTAAACTGAGGCAACATACTATTTGCTCTCTCAATAGGGCCTGATAATATTAATGGGAAAAATGAAATGAATAAAGCTACAATACCAAAATTGTTTTCAGCTTCAATTTCTTCGTTATACACATCAATAGTATAACCAATAGCCATAAAAGTATAATAAGATATACCTATGGGCAATATCATTTTAATCTCTGGTAAAGGCCATCTTAAATTAAAAGACTCTAATAGAGTAAAAATACTACTATTAATTTCATTAAAATACTTAAAGAAAAAAAGTGGCAACAATATTAAAATAATATTAACAACCATATAATTCTTCTTCTTATTTTCATCTTCAGTATTATCAATAAGTTTTGTGAAGATATAAGTTGACAAAGAAATACCTATTGTTAGCAGTGCAAATACTGGCTTTATATTGATATAAAAAAAATAACTTGCAATTAACAAGCTTAACCATCTATACTTTTTAGGAGTTAGATAATAAACTATTGCTACTATAGGAAAAAAAATTAAAAAATTAAAAGAGGTAAATACCATTCTTTTAAAGGTTTAATTTATTACCGATAAGAGTTATCATGTCTCCTAAATTTTTCATTTTATTCAATTCTTTAAATTTGAATTTAATTGAAAACATTTCTTCTACTTCCCCTATAATTAGCATATGCGATAAAGAATCCCATCCACTTACATCTCCTGCACTTAGTTCATCATTTATTTCAAAATCTTCATGTTCAAGCACGTTAATAAAAATAGTTCTTAGCTTATCAATAATTATTTCTTTATTCATTTTCTTTATTTTTTAAAAAAAGAGCTGTTAATACTTTTCTGTCAATTTTACCATTTATGTTAA
Organism: Flavobacteriaceae bacterium; assembly: GCA_027066745.1. Taxonomy (GTDB): domain Bacteria; phylum Bacteroidota; class Bacteroidia; order Flavobacteriales; family Flavobacteriaceae; genus Aureibaculum. Next base: position 9,232 of record JAMONB010000123.1, on the reverse strand, counting down.
GAGGAAATATAGGCTCAAACCTTAGTCGTGTAGGTATCATATACTGTGGCATTTTAGATTTTAAATAATTAAACAAATCTTCAGTATCTGTTTCTTCACTTTCAATAACTAATCCTATTTCATTGTTCCCTAATTTATTTTCTATTGCTAAAGCTACAACATTAATTTTATCAAGATAATCTTTTGCATGACATTCAATTTCTGAAAGCTCTACTCTAAATCCTTGAATTTTTGTTTGAAAATCTAGTCTTCCACTATAAAAGAAGAATCCTTGGGCATCTTTGAAACATAAATCTCCAGTTCTATAAGCTTTATGAAATACTCCATCAATTTCAATATTTAAAAAAACCTCTTTACTTTTCTTCTCATTATTCCAATAACCTTCCATCAATTGATCTCCAATCAAACATAACTCTCCTTTTTCTCCACTTGGCACTAATTTACCATTCTCATCAATAATTATTAAATTTGAGTTACCTATTTGCTTACCAATTGAAAGTGATCCGTTATAATTTAACGCTTTTTCAGAATCATACTTATATTGTGTACAAAATACAGTATGTTCTGTAGGTCCATAGACATTTATTATAGAAGCATTAGGTATACACTCGCTCCATTCTTCCATTAGTTTTAGACTTAAAGCTTCTCCGCAAAACAGGCTATATTTCATTTTAGGGAAATTCATTTCATCAAAATAAGGTCGCAAATATTGTATTATTGACGGCACCATCATAGTTACTGAAATATCATCTTCATCTAATAATTCATATACATATGAATATTTAATTTCATTTTTTGGTATTGTAAAAACACAAGCACCTTTTAATAGTGGTATTAAATAAGATACTACTGATAAATCAAATGTTAGATTAAACATCTGTAAGCATCTATCTTCATTCGTAATATTTAAGGCTAAATCTTCATAAGACTTAACAAATGCAGATAAGTTTGATCTAGATATTGGCACTCCTTTTGGCCGACCAGTTGTTCCTGATGTAAATAGAATATAAACTAAATCTTCTTCAGAAATTATAGTTGTCTTTAAATTTAATTTTAAGTTAGTAAGTTTTGAAGACTCTATTAAATCATAACTAGAAAATTTAGTGCTTTCTGATGAATCAATAATCACAGATATATTTGATTGTTTAATAACATCTTCATTTCTATCTATTGGGGCGTCAGAACTAATTGGTACATAAGCTAAACCTTCTAACCATAAAGCAAAAATTGAAGCATAAGTTTCTAAATCATCATTTTCAATTAGTCCTATATTTTTACTTTCAATAGCTCTAGTTTGTAGCTCATTCCGAACTTTTGAAATGCACTGAGCAAATTGCCCATAAGTATAAAATTTCTTTGCAATACAAAAAGCATTTTTATCTTCTTGACTTTCAATGACTTTGAGAAGAGTTGCCATTATATTAATATCAAACATAATTCTTTTTTTATAAAAACTTCACAAATTACTTAACGTGTAATTAAATATATTATTATCAATTAAACATTGTTGTATAATTAATGATTTCTCAAAGCTAAGAAAGAAATTTAGATTAATGTTTTTGTAAACCAAAAAAAGCATCCCAATTAGGGAGGCTTTCCATTGACTAACCTATTAAGATTAGAGTAGTTTATATGTAAACCACTAAAAACAACACAACTTTCTTATTGCGGTCTGGACGGGACTCGAACCCGCGACCCCCTGCGTGACAGGCAGGTATTCTAACCAGCTGAACTACCAGACCGTTGCTTTAAGCGGTTGCAAATATAACCTCGTTTTTTAACTCTGCAAAGTCTTTTCTTAAATTTATTACAAAAATCTTTTTCTACTGATTAAATAGGTAGTTAAAACTGATTCAAATCCTTTATTTATATCAACGGGTACATAATCAATTTTATATTGCATGCATTTCATTTTCAAGGTGTTGAAATAATTCTCTATAGCTACTTTATAATTTTCTTTAATTGAATCTGCATACAAGTTAATATACTCGCCAGTTTCAATATCAACAAATCGCTTAGGTGCATTGTCAAAATCAAAATTTAGCTCGTGAATTCCATCAAAAGTATGAAACAATACTACTTCATGCTTATTGTATTTTAAATGCCTTAAAGCTTCAAATAATTTTTCTTGATTAGTTTCAGTTTGAAGCATATCTGTAAAAAGAAAAATTAAAGATCTTCTATGTATTTTCTCAGCAATCTCATGTAAGGCTGTATACGTTTTTGTTTTAGTATTTGGAGTTTTCTTTTGTAAAATTTGCTCTAAATTATTCAACAGTATCCTTCTGTGACGTTCGCTTCCTTTTGCAGGAGCATAAAATTCTGATTCTTCTGCATAAATACTCAATCCATAAGCATCACGCTGACGTCTTAAAATTTCTAATAATGCAGCTGAAGCTATCGCTGAAAACCCTATTTTATTCAACTTTTTAATAGAGATGTTTTTTTGCAAAGGATAATGCATGGATCCTGAATTATCAAGAATTAAATGGCATCTTAAGTTCGTCTCTTCTTCATAACGCTTAACAAATAGCTTGTCCGTTTTTGCATACAATTTCCAATCTATGTGCTTTGTACTCTCCCCTTTATTGTACAAGCGATGCTCAGCAAACTCAACTGAAAATCCATGAAATGGACTTTTATGCATTCCAGTAATAAAACCCTCTACTACCTGATTAGCAAGTAATTCAAGATTAATACTGTAACTACTTTTCGCTTCTTGGATATTCATTATTAGACACTTAATTAACTAGGCTAAGTAAATAAAAAACCTCTTCTTCTTAAGAATTTTCAAGAGGACAATACTTTATAATACCAATTTCAACAATATTGATTGTTCTACTCATTCTATTCAAAAAAAAGGTTTGACTCTAACCCCAATAGCTATCAGGATAACGAAATCAAACCTTTAATAAGATTAAATCTATTTTTTAAACGAGAGCCTCTAACTTTTCAGTATACGTAGCTTTAGGTGCAACACCTACTTGCTTATCAACCACTTCTCCGTTTTTAAAGATTAATATAGTTGGTATATTTCTAACTCCGTATTTAGCTGCAAATTCTTGATTTGCATCAACATCAACTTTTCCAATTACCGCTTTATCTTCAAAATCTCCACTTAATTCTTCAACAATTGGAGTTAACATTCTACAAGGTCCACACCAAGCTGCCCAAAAATCTACTAAAACAGGTTTGTCTGATTTTAACACCACCTCTTCAAAAGTAGCATCTGTAATTTCTAATGCCATATTATTATATTTATTTTAAATTTTTATTACCTACAAAAGTAAACAATTATTTAACCACTTTTCTATTGCTAGATTACTTTTGTTTATAATAGTATATAAAAATCTTATTTCCTTACAAAGCAACTAAAATAATACTGAAGCAACAGCTTTAATATTATCAGATTTCCCCATAGAATAATAATGTAATACAGGCACTCCAGCTGCCAACAATTCTTTGCTTTGTTGAACTGCCCACTCCACACCTACTTGGCGAACTTGTTTATTATCTTTACATTTCTCTATTTCTAATATTAATGTTTCTGGTAAATCAATTTTAAATACCTGAGGTAACAATTGCAGATGCCGCTTTACCGCTATGGGTTTAATCCCTGGAATAATCGGTACATTGATTCCTGCTTTTTTTGCAGCAGCTACAAATTCAAAATATTTTTTATTATCTAAAAACATTTGAGTCACCACATAATTTGCACCAGCATCCACTTTCTCTTTTAAGCGTTTTAAATCGGTTTGTAATGAAGGGGCTTCCATGTGTTTTTCAGGATATCCAGCTACTCCAATACAAAAATCTGCTTTATGTTCAGCATCAATTACATCGTGTAAATATTTTCCCTCATTTAAATCTTGAATTTGCGAAACCAGCTCCGTTGCATAAGCATGTCCGCCTTTGGTTGCTTCAAAATATTGCTGATGCTTCATTGAGTCTCCTCTTAAAGCCATTATATTGTCTATCCCTAAATAATGACAATCTACTAACAAATATTCTGTTTCCTCTTTGGTAAAACCGCCACACAATACATGTGGCACGGTATCAACATTGTATTTATGTTTTAAAGCGGCACAAATACCCAGTGTACCAGGACGCATTCTTGTCATTCTTCTATCTAACAATCCTTCTCCTTTATCAAGATATACGTACTCTTCTCGTGACGTTGTTACATCTATAAATGGAGGCTTAAATTCCATTAAAGGATCAATATTATTATACAATTCTTGAATATTCTTCCCTTTTCGTGGTGGAATAATTTCAAAGGAAAATAATGTTTTTCCGTTGGAATTTTTTATATGGTCTGTTATTTTCATTCTCTATTTTGTCATTTTCGCGAAAGCGGAAATCTTATTAATGTTTTTGTTTTTCAGAAAGAGTTTCCCGCATACGCGGGAATGACATTCATTTAATCTGCTGTATTAGGATGTAACCATTTCTTCGCTTTCTCTAATGAGATCCCTTTTCTATTGGCATAATCTATGATTTGGTCTTCCGTTATTTTTCCTAATCCGAAATACTTTGCATTTTCATTTCCGAAATAATATCCTGATACCGATGCTGCTGGCCACATGGCTAAACTCTCGGTTAACTTTACACCTATCTGTTCTTCTACATTTAATAGATGCCAGATAGTTTCTTTCTCCAAATGATCTGGACAAGCAGGATAACCAGGTGCTGGACGAATTCCTTTATAACTTTCTCCTATCAATTCATCATTAGTTAAACCTTCATTTTTTGCATAGCCCCAATGTTTTGTTCGAACTTGTTTATGTAGATACTCGGCAAATGCTTCGGCAAATCTATCGGCTATAGCTTGTACCATAATTGCATTGTAATCATCTTCTTTTGCTTTATAACTACCTGCCAATTCATCTGCTCCGAAGATAGAAACACAAAAAGCACCCATATGATCAGTTTCTCCTTTTTCTATTGGACTAACAAAGTCTGACAAGGCTATACTTGGTACACCTTCTCGTTTCTTTAATTGCTGACGTAAGGTTCTAAAAATGGCTATTTCTTTTCCTTTTTTCTGAATGGAAATATCGTCATCATTAATCGTATTCGCTTCAAATAATCCGAAAATTGCTTTTGCTTTTAAGGATTGGTTTGCTATAATTTCTTTGAGTATTTGTTGAGCATCATTATACAATTGTGTCGCCTGTTCTCCTACCACTTTATCTGTAAGGATATTAGGGTATTTACCATGTAAATCCCAAGACCTAAAAAACGGACTCCAATCAATAAAGGGTACAAGTTCTTTTAAGCTCAATTGTTTTAATTTCTGTATGCCCATTTCCTTAGGCTTTACAAGTTGAGTAGCATCCCAATCTATAGCTAATTTATTTTTTCTTGCTTGGGCTAATGTAACATACGATTTTGTCTTCCCGCGTTTTAAAAACTTTTCTCGAAACTCAGCATAATCCTTTTTTAAGCTGGTTACATATGCACTCTTCGTATCTTCATTCAACAAATCGCTTACCACGGTTACTGCCCTTGAAGCATCATTTACATGGACTACTGCATTTTTATATTCTGGATTTATCTTAACTGCAGTATGTGCTTTTGAGGTAGTTGCACCACCAATTAACAAAGGAACTGTAAAGTTTTGACGCTCCATTTCTTTTGCCAAATACACCATTTCATCTAAAGAAGGTGTTATCAATCCGCTTAAACCAATAATATCTACATTTTCCTTTTTGGCAGTTTCTATAATTTTTTCTGGTGGAACCATTACTCCTAAATCTACAATTTCATAATTGTTACAACCTAAGACCACACTTACAATATTCTTACCAATATCATGCACATCACCTTTTACAGTTGCCATCAATACCCTTCCCAGAGCTTTTTGATGTTCTCCTTTATCGGCTTCTATAAATGGATTTAGATAAGCAACAGCTTTTTTCATTACACGAGCCGATTTTACTACCTGCGGTAAAAACATTTTACCTGCACCAAATAAATCTCCTACGACATTCATCCCCATCATTAGGTTCATTTCTATAACCTCTATTGGTTTTGAAGCTTGCAATCTGGCTTCTTCTGCATCTTCAACAATATAAGTATCTATCCCTTTTACCAAGGCATGTGTAATACGATCTTGCAATGGATTCTCTCGCCAAGATTCATCAATTACTCTTTCCTTTTTTGTGCCTTTTACCGTTTCAGCAAAATCTAATAAACGTTCGGTGGCATCATCTCTTCTATCTAAAACAACATCTTCAATATGTTCTAGTAAGTCTTTTGGGATATCATCATAAACTTCTAACATCGCAGGGTTTACAATTCCCATATTCATCCCTGCCTGAATAGCATAGTATAAAAATACAGAGTGCATTGCTTCTCGAACGGTATTATTCCCTCTAAATGAAAACGACACATTACTCACACCTCCACTAACACTTACATTGGGTAAGTTTTCACGCACCCAACGTGTCGCTTCAATAAAATCGATAGCATTTTTACGATGCTCTTCCATTCCTGTAGCTACTGGAAAAATGTTTAAATCGAAAATAATATCTTCTGAAGCAAAACCTACTTTATCAACCAAAACTCGATACGAACGTTCTGCTATTTCAATACGTCTTTGATAGTTATCGGCTTGACCATCCTCATCAAAAGCCATAATAATTACAGCTGCTCCATAACGCTTAATCTGTTTTGCCTGCCAAATAAAATTATCTTCTCCTTCTTTTAGAGATATGGAATTTACCACACATTTTCCTTGTACAACTTTCAATCCAGCCTCTATAATTTCCCATTTAGAACTGTCAATCATAATGGGTACACGACAAATATCTGGTTCTGCTGCAATAAGATTCAAAAAACGAACCATTGATGCTTTCCCATCAATCAAACCATCATCCATATTGATATCGATAATCTGTGCTCCGCCATCTACTTGATGTCTTGCAATTGCCAATGCCTCATCAAATTGTTCTTCTTTTATCAAACGTAAAAATTTACGTGAACCCGCAACATTAGTACGTTCTCCAACGTTTATAAAGTTACTGTTTTCATTCAGGATTAGTGGTTCTAAGCCTGATAATTGCAAGTATTTTCTCCCCTCTCCAACCTCTTCCCGAAGGGGAGAGACTTTGTCCTTATCCATATTTTCTGCTTTTTTATTCATTTGTTTTATCATGGGATTCTGAATACTCCCAAAGCTTCGGGACAGAATAACGTAAACTCTTTACTTATAATGTTCTACTGTTGGAAATGGTTCGTAAAAATGATGTAATACGTTTTTCCACTCTTCATATTCAGCTGATTTCCTAAACCCTATTTCATGATCTTCTATAGTTTTCCAATTGACTAATAAAAGATATTTATCTTCTTCTTCCATACATTTTTTAACTCGTGCAAAATATAACCACTCATAGACGCAATAATTCCTTGTGCTTTTTTAAATGCATTCTCAAAGGCTTTTGATTACCTTTTTTTATCTTTAATATCGCTACTTCTAATATCATAACTTTATTGAGTTGAAAACTGGATTCCTGCCTACGCAGGAATGACAAGCTGTCGAGGTTTATACTTTGCAGACACCTCTGCAATCGCTTTGATATGCTCTGGTGTTGTACCACAACAACCTCCTATTATATTTATTAAATTCCGTTTTAAATATTCTTCTATTTGGGCTGCCATTTCCTCCGCTGTTTCATCATATTCTCCAAAAGCATTAGGCAAACCTGCATTCGGGTGTGCAGAAATAGCAAAATCTGTTTTAGAGGCTATTGCCTCTAAATGTGGTTGCAATAAATTCGCTCCTAAAGCACAATTGAATCCGATAGATAGTAAAGGAATATGCGAAGTAGAAATTAAAAATGCTTCGGCGGTTTGCCCAGATAACGTTCTACCGCTAGCATCTGTTATTGTACCACTTAACATAATAGGAATATCTACATTCTTTTCTTCCTTAACTTCTTCTATAGCGAACAATGCTGCTTTTGCATTTAATGTATCAAAAACCGTTTCTACCAATAGTAAATCTACACCTCCATCAACCAATGCTTCAACTTGTAGCTTATATGCAATTCGCAATTCATCAAAGGTTACTGCTCTAAAACCAGGGTCATTTACATCTGGAGACATACTTGCCGTTCTGTTTGTTGGTCCTAATGAACCTGCAACAAACCTTGGTTTATGTGGTTCTCTAGCGGTAAACTCATCGGCTACTTCTTTGGCTAATTTTGCTGATTCATAGTTCAATTCATATACCAAATCTTCCATCTGATAATCTGCCATAGCAATGGTGGTTCCAGAAAAAGTATTGGTTTCTATAATATCTGCTCCTGCTTCTAAGTATTTGGCATGTATCTCTTTTAATGCTTTAGGTTGTGTTAATGACAACAAATCATTATTTCCTTTAACAGACACAGGAAAATCTTTAAAACGCTCTCCTCTAAAATCTTCTTCAGAAAAATTATATTGTTGTAACATGGTACCCATAGCACCATCTAATACTAAGATTCGTTTTTGTATTTCTTTTTTTATATCAGGCATCATTATGCTTAATTATAAGGTTCAATAAAGTAGGATGTTAAAAAGAAATGGGGCGTTTTAAATAACGCTTGGTTATCTATCCTTGTTTTCTGATTTTAACAAAAAGATCTTGAAACAAGTTCAAGACTCAAGGTAGAATGTAGCACCTTCTTTACAAGTAAAGGGTTGCTAAGGCTTCACAGGGTCTAATCCCTCAGCCTTTCTTGATAACATAAAATATAAATGAACTATTAAGATGCAAATGAAAAGAATTTATTGTTATAAAACAAAAAAATCACACATGATCTTTATTGGATAAATCCTACACCAACCGTATTATTAGTAAGTATATCGATTAAAATAAAAGATCCATTTGTTTTATGATCTTTAAAAGTATCATAAAATATTGGTTTGTTCAGTTTAAAAGTAACCAAAGCAATATCGTTAATATCCAACCTTTCAACGTTTGGTTCTATTCCTGAATAATCAGGTTTTATTTTATGATGGACGACCTCGATTTTTGTCAATACTTTATGAACACCGTGCTGTAACAAGTACTTTGCTCCCTGAAACAATTGTTTAGAATCCATCCAACATACTGTTGCCCTAAATTGTTTATCAATTATTGGTAAATCATCAGGTTTAACAATCATATCACCTCTACTTACATTGATATCATCTTCTAAAATAATGGACACTGATGAACGCCTCGAAGCTGTTTGATATTTCTTAT
>JAMONB010000122.1 GCA_027066745.1 Flavobacteriaceae bacterium | reverse complement strand
TCGTTGGCGGACAAAGATACTTAAATATTTGATGTATTTTTGAAAAGATAAAACAAACCTATTTATGGAATTTCGTAGACTAAAAAAACGAAGAAAACCAAATTATGGAAAGGCATTACTATTGATTCTTGTACTCTTGTTTTTTATTTATTTATGGTTGAATGCTGAAGGAGTGATGGAACGATATTTTGGCAGATAAAAATTTCTCCTTTTTCATGTCTCGTGTGTTTGCTTGAAAATAAAAAATTTCTTAAATCCGACTCTCCCCGAGGCAGAGCCTAAGGGATTTTTTTCTATTAAAAAAAACCTATCTTTTTTTACTAATAAAATCTACTTAAATGTTAATTGAACTCAGGTTTACAATGAAATGGTCTTGTTTCTGAGACTTCATTCTCTTGAGTCAGGTTAGTTTTATAATTAATTTGGTGTTATTTATTTTCTGCAATAATTTTAGCAACTTCAATAATTTCATTGAGTAGTGCTTTGATATGCTTTTCTTGCGTAAGAGTATTCATTATTGTTAATCGCAAATATCTTTTATTGTTTAATTCTGTTGAGGTAATATAAAAATTTCCTCTACGGATAATTTCATTTCTTAGTTTTAATTGAAAGTCATTGTCAGTACCAAATTTAGTGTATTGAAAACATAAAATATTTGATTCTGGTTTATATAAACATTTAAAATCTGATTGTTGTTTGATAATCTTATAAAATTGATATGCGTTATCATAAGTTTCTTCAATAAAATGTGCCAATTCATTTTCACCTTCAGCTGCCAAAACCCAAAATAATTTAGTGCCTAGTGCTGCTTTAGTACATTCTACAGTATAGGGCATTAAATCAAAGCCCATTTCTTCTTTATCATGAAAAAGATAGCTTCCTTTTTGTTGAAAAGTACGTTCCATAGCCTGTTGATCTTTGAACAGAACTGCTGCGGCAAGTGTAGAAGTTCGCATCATTTTATGGGTATCCCAAATTAAAGAATCTGCTCTTTCAACACCTTTTAATAAGTGCTTTTTTGAATCAGAAATCAAAGCACCAGCACCATGAGCTCCGTCTACATGGAACCAAAGTTGGTTTTCTTGACAGAACTGACCAATTTCATCTAGCGGATCGTATAACCCTGTAGCGGTAGTACAGGCATTTGCGACAACAGCCATAATTTTTTTACCTTGATCTTGTATTTTTTGATAAAGCGGAAGTAAGGTTTCAGGTTGCATTATTTTAAGATGATTTGCGGGTACTGGTATGACTGAATTTTTACCCATTCCCATGATAGAAATTGCACGAGCTACAGAATAATGTGCTTCTTCGGGTACTAAAACTACCAAATCAGAAGGGTTGCCCTCTGTCCATGCTTTTGGTGCAATAGCTGCACGTGCAGCTAGTAAGGCCGTCAAGTTTGCTAATGAGCCTCCATGGGTTAACACACCACTTCCATTGTTTTTTAGCCGACTAAAATCACCTAGTTGAGAGCCTTTAAACCAACCAACTTTTTCTAACATCCAATGAATTAAAAAGCGTTCAATTACGGCAGCAGCAGGCCCCATTTCATAGATTGCCATAGGATTATTGATTATACCATGTATAAAATCTGCTATTCCAGAAGCTACATGTGGTACGGCAACTTGATGCCCCATATACTGTGGATGATGCATATGTTGTGTGTTTTCTAAATAAGCATCCATAAACTGATTGGCAGCAGTAGGGTTTAGACCGCCTTTTTTTATCCACTTTTCTAATTGTAAAATTTCTGCAACTTCATCGGCAGGTTTTTGAAGGAGTACTTTTCCTTTTCCTTGTTGACTTTCATGTAAATAAGCAACTAATTTGTCTAAGACAACAGTTGCCATATTTTTTAAGTCTTGAGGATTGTTTTTCATGTGATGTAATTTGTTAAACAATTGTGCTAATAGAATAGCAGAATAAATGTTTTAGAGTATTATTTATTGCTTAGGAAAATATTGAAACGGAATTGTCCATTCAGTACTATTATCATCGCCATAATCCTTTTTAATTTTTAAGGTATTTTCACCTATTACTGTATTAGATAAATTGATATAACCTATTATTCCGAATTGTTTTGTTTTAGGATGAGAATATTTTAAGAATTTAATAATCACTTTTTTATCATTTAAAAATACATGATTGTATTTTTGATAACAGTTTAAATAAAATAATCGAGCTTCTTTTCGTTGTTCGTTTTTAGATTTATTCTCATCTTCTATATACGTACCACAATGCTTTTTACGTAATTTTTCTTCATGGCTAAAAATAGGGATAAAAAGTTTTAGATGATTCACTTGAATTACATCTGAGGTGATTTCTGGTGTCAGTAAAAAATTTAATTGTTCATTTTCTGTTCTATAATACCCTGCATAGGTTTTAGTTGTGTCAAAATTCAAATCTTGTCTAATTAAATATGGAATATTGGTATTCTTCATTTGATATAAAGCAACAAAAATTCCAGAAAATAAGAAGACAATTATAAGATATATGATTGCCTTTTTCTTTTTAAAATTAGAGCCAAAAATCATGGTAATTTGTAAAATAGATTTATACAAAGGCCCCAACATTAGTATAGAACTATATTTGACTATTTTGAAATACCACAATTGAAGAGCATCATTTTCTTTAAAGGCTTTTAAATTTGCAACAATACTAATAATCATTTGAAGAAGATAAATAATAAGGGAAATAGCAACGGGTATTAGTAAATAGTAATAAGGTACATAATCTGACAATAAATTAAATAGAAATAAATAAATACTAGCCACTATTGCAATGTATAAATACATGAGCAATAAAGCAAAGGCAGCAGAGAAAATAACGCTACACAACTCATCTACCTTTTGTATAGAATCTTTTAATTTAGGGAGTATACCAACTAATTTTTCTGTGTAAATTTTAGAATATGGGCTATCTTCAATACTGTAATCAGGAAACACCGAATTTAAACCTACCAACCCTATCCAATAAGCTCGAAGAAAAAAATGGATTACAAACATAGAGACCAAAACACTGACTGCTATTAAACCAAAAAACACTATAAAATACCCTATCATATATTGACCAGGAGGTAGAATGTCTATAAACCTATTGGTTGACCAATCTATTACTTTAAAGAGTTGAAAAGTACCAAAAATTGCAATTGCAGAGACGAGTAATTCAGCTTCCCAACTTTCATTTTTAAGTTTTTTTAGCCATTTTTTAGATTTAAAAGTCTCAGGTTGATTTTTAGTTGATTCTTTGTCCATTTATAGGGTTGGTTTTCTGCAAGATAAAAAATATTTTCTTGTAAAAAAGAATAAGTCAGCTAGTCTAATATTTTTTTAACCCGACCTACTTGTCCAGAAGTAAGCATTACCTTAATGCCATGAGGATGTGTTGCCGAATTTGTCAAAATTCTTTTTATTGTACCTTCTGTAAGATTACCTGACCGTTGATCTTTTTTGAGTACAATAGCTACTTGTTGACCTATTTTGATGTTTTTTCTAGTATTACCTTGCATAAAGTTGTTTATTATTTTTCTAAAATTATTTTTAATTCAAGTAATTTTGAATCTTCAGGATATAATTTTAAGAGTTGATTTGTTAATCGGCGTCCTTTTTCACAATTTTTGTTCTTATAGGAGCAACTATAACCATAAGATAAAGCTAACCTATAATTTGCTTCATACTCTTCTGGAAATAATTTTACAGCTTGTTCATATCGATAAGTTGCATTATTCCAATTCTTTTTTTCAATCCATTTATCACCCTCTTCAAGATAATAAATGTAATCATTAATATGTTCAATTAAATAATTGTCTTTTGCAGTCTCAATACGTTCAATTTCTTTTTTATTGGTTTTATATGTGGCATTTATTAGTATTAAAACAAGAGAAATCATTACTGCTAGAACAATTGACCAAGATTTTCTGTTTTCAATTTTTCGTTGTTTGATTATTTTTTCTCTTAAGGTTTTTAATTCTTCTTTTGTTGCTTTTTTTAAATCAAATTCACCTTGTGCAGCCTTGTAATATTCTTTTTTAGTACTTAAAAACGTACGTTCTTTTTTAAAAATACTCCTTTTACGTAACAAATTTTTATTGTTTCGTAAACTATTAATCATAGCTTGTATGCTTCCTTCACCTGCCATTTTATAATTTAACTCGCTTTATGTATTAAAAAATCTATTACGTAATGAAATTACTGCAAAACATAACGCTTTACTACTTTTGAAGTCTAACCGTTGTGATACTACTCTTAAACTAGTAAAAAGGTGTGTTTTATTGTGCTTTCATGCCTCATTACACTTTTCAAATACATAATTCGGGTTTAGTATTTTTGAGAATAATGTATGTACAATTTAATAAATTTATTTGACTTTAATAAAAGCTTTATAAATGTTTAGATTTCAATAGTTATATTTGTAAAAGCTTAAAATAATTTAAATGCCTGATAGATTTAAATCAATTGTTTATGGAATACTATTCCTATGTGTTGTTGCAATTTTTTATGTATTTATGGTTGTAGAGCCTATATCTCAAGATAAATCATATCATAATTTTGCAGACACAAGAACTCTATTTCACACAACTAACTTTTGGAATGTTATCTCTAATTTGCCTTTTTTTTTAGTTGGTAGTTACGCTTTATATAAAATGTTTGTAGTTAAATCATTGGTAATTATTAACGATATTAAAAGGTCATATATTTTTCTTTTTGTAGGAGTTTTTTTAGTTGCTTTTGGCTCAGGATATTATCATTTAAACCCTTTAAATGAGACCTTAGTTTGGGATAGGTTACCAATGACGATAGCATTCATGGCTCTTTTTTCTATTGTATTAAGTGAGTTTATTTCTATAAAAACAGGAAAACAATTTTTATTTCCTTTATTATTTTTAGGTTTGTCTTCTGTCTTTTATTGGTTTTTTGGTGAAATAAATGGACACGGAGATTTACGTTTTTACGCATTAGTTCAGTTTTTACCAATACTTATTATTCCAATGATACTTATTTTTTTTCCTTCTGTGTTTTCACAGATAAAAGGATATTGGATATTGTTAATTTGCTATATTATTGCAAAATTATTAGAACATTTTGATGTAGAAATATTTACCTTTTTAAAGGTAATTAGTGGTCATAGTTTAAAACATATAGTTGCTGCAATAGGGATGTTTGTGCTGATAAGAAGCTATGAAAAAAGAAGGGTAGTTAACTTTTAAGTATTTAGCATCTCCCATAATTTATCTTTAAGCTCTGTTAGACCTGTTTGAGCTATAGAAGAAATAAATAAATGTTTTATATCTTTAGGGAGTTCTTTTTTGATTTCTGTTTTTAGTTCCTCATCCAGCATATCAGCTTTTGAAATGGCTAATAATCTATCCTTATCTAATAATTCAGGATTGTGTTTTTTTAACTCGTTTAATAGAATTTTATATTCATTTTGAATATCGTCTGAGTCAGCTGGAATTAAAAATAATAAGGTAGAATTACGTTCTATATGACGTAAAAATCGATGTCCGAGACCTTTGCCTTCTGCTGCTCCTTCAATAATACCAGGAATGTCTGCAATAACGAAACTTTGATAATCTCGATATTCAACAATACCTAAATTAGGTTTTAAAGTTGTAAAAGCATAATCGGCAATTTTAGGTTTGGCTGAGGTTAACACTGATAATAACGTTGATTTTCCTGCATTCGGGAAGCCTACTAAACCAACATCTGCCAGTATTTTTAATTCTAATTGAAACCAACCTTCTTGTATATCTACACCTGGTTGAGCATATCTTGGAGTTTGATTTGTAGATGATTTAAAATGCCAATTACCTCGACCGCCCATACCACCTTCAACTAATATTCTTTCTTCAGCTTCTTCAGTAATTTCAAAGAGTATTTCTTGGGTTTCTCCATCTCTAATAATGGTACCTAAAGGCACATCAATATAGATATCATTTCCATCCTTACCAGTACTTCTACTTTTACTGCCATCGCCACCGTGTTCTGCTCTAAAGTGTTTTTTGTATTTCAAGTGAATTAATGTCCACATTCCTTTATTGGCACGAATGATAACATGACCACCTCTACCGCCATCTCCACCATCTGGGCCTCCTTTTTGAATGTATTTTTCACGATGTAAATGCACAGAACCTTTACCTCCTTTACCAGAAGTAGCATGAATTTTTACATAGTCTACAAAGTTGCCTTCAGTCATTCCTTATATTATTGTCATTCCTGCGAAAGCAGGAATCTTTTAAAATTTGTTTTACTTATTATGAGATTCCTGCCTTTGCAGGAATGATATTACAAAGTATCAAAAACAGAACTTAAACGTTCAGTAATTTCTTCAACTGAACCAACACCATCAACACCGTAGTATTTGTTTTGATCTTCGTAATAATGTTTTAATATGGCTGTTTTTGTTTCGTATTCATTAAAACGATTTCTAATTTTTGATTCATCTTGATCGTCAGCTCTACCACTGGTTTCACCACGTTTTAACAATCTAGCAACTAATAAATCTTCAGAAACTTCTAAAGCTACCATTCCATTAATTCTTTCTCCTTTTTCTTCTAAAAAGACATCTAAAGCTTTTGCTTGTGATTTAGTTCTAGGAAATCCATCAAAAATAAATCCGTTAGCATCAGTATTTTTTTCAACTTCGGCTTTTAACATATTAATGGTGACCTCATCAGGTACTAAATCACCTTTGTCCATAAATGTTTTTGCCAACAAACCTAACTCAGTTTCATTCTTAATATTATATCTAAACACATCTCCAGTAGAAATATGTACTAGATTGTACTTTTCTTTTAAAACTTTAGCCTGTGTGCCTTTTCCTGCACCAGGAGGGCCAAATAATACAATGTTTTTCATGTTGCGTGTTGTTAATTGGTAAATGTCAGCAAGATTTCTTCCTAAACCATCATAATCTAATCCGTAACCTACAATAAATTTATCGGGTATTGAAATCCCTATATAATCTATATGTAATCCTTTACGAAAAACGTCAGGTTTAAAAAATAAGGTTGCTATTTTTAATTGTTTCAAATTTTGAGACCTAAAGATATTGTAAATTTCTTCAAGGGTATTGCCTGTATCAATAATATCTTCTAAAACCACTACGGTTCTACCTTCTAAATTTTGATTTAGCCCAACCAATTGTTTTACTTTTCCTGTAGAATCTGTACCGCTATATGAGGCAAGTTTTACAAATGAGACTTCACAGTTACCATCATAAGCTCTAATGATATCTGCTACAAACATAAAAGAACCGTTTAAAATGCCTATAAAAACAGGAATTTCACCTTTACAATCTTTTTCTATTAAAGCTGCCATTTTATAAACAGCTTCATTAATTTTTTTAGCCGAAATGTAAGGCTTAAAATAGTTGTTATGAAGTTTTACAATACTCATGCTACAAAGGTACTAATGTGTTTAGACAAAAAAGTAAAACCGTTTTGCATATGCTGAACTTGTTTCAGTAACGCAAAACGGTTGTTTTCATTTTTATTTTTTATGTTTGAAGACTGAAGTTTTGAAGCTCACTTCTATCTTCAAGCCAAATCTATTTTTTATAAAAGAGACTTATTCTTTTTTACTTAATTTTTTAGTGGTATCATACATAATTGGTGACGCAACAAATAATGATGAATACGTACCTACTACAACACCAATAATCATTGCAAACATAAATCCTTTAATAGAATCTCCACCAAATAAGAAGATTGCTAGTAATACCAATAATGTTGTTAAAGAAGTATTTATTGTTCTACCTAAAGTACTACTTAAACCAGCGTTAACTATTTTTGAAAAAGGCCAAGATGAATGCTCATTTGTAAATTCTCTAATTCTATCGAAAATAACCACGGTATCATTCAATGAATATCCTACTACAGTTAATAAGGCTGCAATAAATGATTGTCCAATTTCCATATCAAAAGGCAATACCTTATAGAATAATGAGAAAATTGCCAATACAATTAACACATCATGAAATACTGCAACAACAGCACCTAAACTATATTGCCATTTTCTAAATCGTAATAATATGTATAAGAATACTACAAGTAAAGAACCTAAAATTGCCCAAATTGCAGCTTGTTGAATATCATCTGCAATGGTTGGTCCTACTTTTATAGATTCCATAATTCCTACTTTTTGATCATGGTCATCAGCGGTAATTTTAAAATCGTTTAAAGAGATACCATCTGGTAAATAAGATTGTAAACCATTGAATAGAATTTCTTGAACTTCGCTATCAACATCTAGACCTTCATCTTCAATTTTATACGGTGTCGTAATTTTTAATTGATTTGAACTTCCAAAAGTTTTTACTTCAGGAGCACCTTTAAAACCATCTTTTAAAGAATTTGCTACTTCAGTAGGGCTAACATCTTGATCAAAACGAACGGTATACGTTCTCCCACCTTTAAAATCGACTCCTAAATTCAAACCATTGGTTGCTAAAGAGCCAATACCAATAGCTATAATAAGACCTGAAATGATGTAAGCTATTTTACGTTTCTTTAAAAAGTCCATTTTAATATTTTGAAACCATCCTTTAGTGATACCAGTATTAAATGACATTGAACGGTCTTTGTCTGCGTACCAATCTACAAATAGTCTGGTAATAAAGATGGCTGTAATTAATGAGGTTGCTATACCAATCATTAAGGTAGTTGCAAAACCTCTAATAGGCCCTGAACCAAAAATATATAAAATTACACCTGTTAAAAATGTAGTAATGTTTGCATCAATAATAGCAGATAAGGCTCCTTTAAAACTAAACCCTTCAGCAATAGCTGCTTTTAAATTTTTACCTCTATGTAAGGCTTCTTTAATTCGTTCATAAATAATTACGTTGGCATCAACAGACATACCAATGGTAATGATAATACCAGCAACGCCAGATAAGGTTAACACCGCACCAAAGGCAGTAAGTACGCCAAAAATAAAGATGATATTTACAATTAAAGCAATATCAGCAAAAATACCAGCTTTACCATAATAAAATAGCATCCAAATCAATACTAAAAATAGTGCTAATCCAAATGCAATAGCACTACTGTCAATCGCTTCTTGACCTAGTGAAGGCCCTACAATATTAGATTGTATAATATGAGCTGAGGCAGGTAGTTTACCAGATTTTAATGCATTGGCTAAATCTTGAGCTTCTTCAATAGAAAAACCACCTGATATAGAAGTTTTTCCATTTGGGATGGCTCCGTTTACATTTGGTGCAGAATACACTAGACCATCCAATACTACGGCTACAAATTTCCCTACATTTTTCTCAGTCATTTTAGCCCATAATTTAGAGCCTTTACTATTCATAGACATACTTACTTCTGGGTTGACACCTAATTGGTCAAAAACCTGTGAAGCATCAGAAACTACATCGCCTTCAATAGGAGCAACATCTTCTCGGTTAGATTTGATAGCATATAAACTAACAACCTCTGAATCTTTTGAAGGTTTTGCATCCCATAAAAACTTAACATAAACCATCTCAGCAGGTAATAAAGCTCTAACCTCTTTCATGGCCAAATATTTATTTACCGTAGCAGTATCTTTAACACTAGCAGAACCAACTACAGAACTTCTTTGATTTTGGTTTTGCGGTATGCTAGGGTAGAGTACTGAGAATAACGGGTTGGCTGCTTTCGTATCAACAGAATCCTGTACTTTACCTAATAAATCGTCAATTTGAGATCCGTCAGTAGCAGTAGAATCAACTTCACCTAGTAGGTTATCAATTTGAGAGCTATCACTAACCGTTGTTGAATCAATTTCTATGTTGTTAACCTCTGTAGAATCAATTACTTTAGTCGCTTCTGGTTTTAATATTTCAGCCAATTTTGTGTTGGCTTGAATTAAAAAGTTAGCGGTTTCTGTATTGTCATAGACTTCCCAAAACTGTAATTTGGCAATGCCCGTTATTAATTTTTGTACACGTTCAATATCTCTAGCTCCAGGTAATTCAATCAATACTCTGCCAGACTCACCAATACGTTGAATGTTAGGTGAAGTAACCCCAAAACGGTCAATTCTATTACGTAAGACTTCAAAAGCTGTACTAATTGAGCCTTTTACTTCTTCAAAAAGAATTGGTTTTGTTTCTTCATCAGTTAATTTGAAGCTAATTTTATCTTTTAGTGATTTATTACCAAAAATTGAAGGGTCACTTAATTTAACAGAACCTTTACTTTCTTTTTCAAAAGCTTCAAAAAATAAATCTAAATAATTTTTATCACTTCCTCTTTGTGCAGCAGAAGCATCTGCTAATGCTTTGTTGAAGATTGGGTTTTTTGATTCACTTGACAAACCAAATAAAATATCTCTAACCGACACTTCTAATGTGGCATTGATACCTCCTTTTAAGTCCAAACCAAGATTCATCGCTTTATCTTGAATTTCGCTATGTGTATAGTTGGTGTATAAATAATTGGCAACAGGC
Source organism: Flavobacteriaceae bacterium (assembly GCA_027066745.1). Taxonomy (GTDB): domain Bacteria; phylum Bacteroidota; class Bacteroidia; order Flavobacteriales; family Flavobacteriaceae; genus Aureibaculum. The sequence continues at coordinate 3,338 of JAMONB010000122.1, read as the reverse complement.
ACATTAGCTACTGAGTCTAAATATGCTTTCTCTAATTTGATATCACCATTAGCATACTCTTTTGCGTCATTTTCTATGCGGTTATTTACCCAAGTAAATGATAAATAATACACACAAATCAATCCAAAAAGTATTGCAAATGTTTTAATAAGTCCTTTGTTTTGCATCTCCGTTCTATTTAAAAAAATCTTTTTTTATAATTAACGTGCAAATATAGAGTTTCAATTGTGAATAGACAATTGTTTTTTAGTTTTTTATGCTAAAAGAAGTTAAGGTAATATTTTACCTAAGAGACTCTAAAATTCTATCCTTTTTTGTACTTTCGTTTCTAAATAATTTTCTAACTATGACAACCCTTTCCGATATTGAAATTGCTCAACAAACTGAGCTAGCCCACATCAACACAATTGCAACTAAATTAAAGATTGCTACTGATGATCTAGAGCATTATGGTAAGTACAAAGCAAAATTACCCTTACATTTAATTGATGAAGATAAGATAAAACAGAACAATCTAATTCTAGTTACTGCTTTAACACCCACTCCTGCAGGAGAAGGGAAGACTACAGTTTCTATAGGGCTAACAGAAGGTTTAAATAAAATTGGTAAACAAACAACTGTTGTTTTGAGAGAACCTTCATTGGGTCCTGTTTTTGGAATTAAAGGCGGAGCTGCTGGCGGAGGCTACTCGCAAGTTGTACCTATGGAAGATATCAATTTGCATTTTACAGGCGATTTTAATGCTGTTGAAAAAGCAAACAATCTATTGGCTGCCTTGATAGATAATAACCTACAGAGCAAAACACAAAACTTAAATCTTGACGGAAGAACCATTGCATGGAAACGTGTAATCGACATGAATGATAGAGCTTTACGCCAAATAACGATAGGATTAGGAGGTACAGCAAATGGGATACCTCGTGAAGATGGATTTAACATCACACCTGCTTCTGAGGTTATGGCAATTCTTTGCATGGCAACAAACTTTAGCGATTTAAAAAAACGATTGGGTGATATTTTTATTGGATTTACTTTCGATAAAAAACCAATCTTTGCTCGAGATTTAAAAGCAGAAAATGCAATGGCAATTCTTTTAAAAGATGCTGTCAAACCAAATTTAGTACAAACATTAGAGGAAAACCCAGCCATTATTCACGGTGGTCCTTTTGCGAATATTGCACAAGGTACAAATACCATTATTGCCACCAAAATGGGACTTTCACTTTCTAACTACGTGGTTACAGAAGCTGGATTTGGTGCTGATTTAGGAGCAGAAAAATTCTTAAATATTAAATGTGCTTTTGCAGGATTGAATCCGAAGTGCGTGGTATTGGTAGCTACCATTAGAGCATTACGTCATCATGGAGGAGCTCCTAAAGAAGAATACAACACACCAAGTGTAGAGCGTGTAGCAGACGGATTTAAAAATCTAGAAAAACACATTGAAAACATTCGTAAATTTAATATTGAACCTGTAGTGGCTATCAATGCTTTTGTAAGTGATACAGATGAAGAAACACAATTGGTTATCGATAAATGTGCTGCCTTAGGTGTACAAGCTGTTCCATCTAAAGGATGGGCAGAAGGTGGTAATGGAACACAAGATTTGGCAAAAGCTGTAGTTGATATAGTAGAAAACAAAGCTGTTACTTTTAAACCTCTATACGATTGGAAGTCTCCTGTCAAGGAAAAAATTGAAATCATAGCCAAAGAAATTTATGGTGCTGATGGTGTAGATTTTGATAAAAAAGCTGAACTTAATTTACGTAGAATTGATCGGTTAGGCTTTAATGATTTTGCCATTTGTATGGCAAAAACACAAAAATCTTTTTCTGATAATGATAAACTGATTGGCAGACCAACAGGGTTTAGAGTTACAGTACGTGAGATAGAAATTGCTGCAGGGGCACAGTTTTTAATTCCTATTTTAGGAAAAATGATGCGTATGCCAGGTTTGCCAGCTACACCTGCTTCAGAAAATATGAGTATTGATGAAAATGGCACGATTTCTGGATTGTCGTAAACTAAAAACATTGCTAATATGAAAAATAAACGTTTAAAAATAGTATCAATTTTATTTGTAAGCTTATTAATATTCACTTCTTGTGGAAAAGATGATGATAATCAGGTTAATACTACAATTAAAGTTGAATTAGAAATTGTAGTTTCTGGAACATTAACTGATTCTCCAACAATAATATATAGATCTTCAGATGGGAATATTATGGAAGAAGTACTTAGCTCTCCTGCTACTTGGACAAAAACGTTTAATGTACAAAAAGGGTTTAATTTATATCTAAAAACCAAAGGAACTCTAGAAGGTAACATCACTATAAAAGCAAATACTTCAGGTAGTGTAAACTCTATAAACGAAAATCAATTTGGTAGTCGTACCCCTTCTCCATTCGTTTTAGAAGTAAATAAAAATTTGTAATTCCATGAATTTAAAAATAAAATTATTACTTGTAATCGGTATTTTCATAACCTCTTTTGCAGAAGCTCAAAAGTTTAAAACTTACACTTATTTTACTAATGATTCAATCCGTCTTGATTTAGATTTATTTTTACCTAAAAATGACAATTCTAAAGTAACACCATTGGTAATCTATGTTCATGGCGGTGGTTTTTCTAATGGAAATAGAACTGCTGGGCACAAATTGGCTAACTATTTAGTTAACCAAAATATTGCTTGTGCATCAATTAGTTATACGCTCTACATGAAGGATAAAAGCTTTGGTTGCGATGGTATTTTATCAGAAAAAATTAAAGCCATTCAAATTGCAACAAGTCAACTCTGGTTGGCTACAGATTTTCTAATTCAAAAAAGTGAAGAAATCAATATTGACACCACAAAAATTTTTATTGCAGGAAGCAGTGCTGGTGCTGAGACTGTTATACATGCCCCATATTGGGATAGAAATGAAATGCAATTATTTGATAAAAAATTATCTAAAACATTTAAATATGCAGGTGTAATTGCAGGTGCAGGAGCTATTATGGATCTTAATTTGATTACAGATGATAATATGATACCCATGTTATTTTTTCACGGAAGTAAAGACCGTTTAGTTCCGTATGGTACAGCTTCTCATCACTATTGCTCTCCAAATTCACCAGGTTGGTTAATGTTATTTGGTTCGCATTCTATAAGCCTACATTTGCATAGGTTAAATGAATCATTTGAAATGATTACTTTTCGAGGAGGTGGTCATTCTTATGCAGGAGCTTATTTTTTTCAAAACCAACAGCCTGTAGTTGATTTTATTAATAAAGTTATCTCAAAAAAAATATTTAAAAACTATATAACAATAAAAACTATATAACAATAAAAATTAATA